>JBHNNM010000061.1:0-10503 GCA_048563625.1 Gammaproteobacteria bacterium
ATAGTTCTTGGCATGGTAAGTGTTCTTGTATGTTGATTTTTCACAAAACCATTATACTTGTTTAACAAATACCATGCTGCCTATTTTTTAACCACAAAAGATCAACAGCCCCTAGTTACATAATGTAAAAGATAATCTTTTGTAGTTATTATCATGCTTTCAGGATCATCTACACATCCATGAAGGTGTATTACATTACCTGGTCCATCCAGTTTATCCCTTAAAATATCTTGTCTATTATAAAAGCGCCAATCTTCTTCAGGTTTTGTTGCAGAAATTTCAGGTTTAATTAATTTGTCATAATTTGTTGTAACAAAGGTGCATGAAAAATGGTTGATATAACTGTAAATTTCACTTCTAGCACCTTTAATAAGAAATATTTTTTTATAATCAATTCTTTTACCATTTTCTTCTTCAAGAATTTTTGCTATTGATAATCTTTTTCTTGGATCTGTTATTGAGTTAATTAAAGCTCTCTCATGATAATCAATTACTTTTGGAGTTAATTGTCGTAACACTTTAGATGCAAAACCATCCCATGATGGACAGCCAACCATTCTAGAAATCCCCGCACCAATAAACACAACTAATCTACCGGATTGAGCAGCGTTTTTTAGCTCTTCTCTAAGTTCAGGTGACTCTGCAAAATGTGTCAAGATTTATACTCCTTAAGACACCAATGAATTAGCAGTAGCTGCGATTAGCTTTTCAGCATCATCATATGCATTTGTAAGTTGCTGTTCTAATTGATTGCAGAATGCCATTAATTTAACCAACTTGACGTCCCCACACCATATTTTGTGTATGAGGAGAGAGGATGCACAAATGTAAATATTTCCGAGTCTCTAGCTCTGTTGGCCGAATGATAGTAACGTGCTGACTTACATTGGCTTCATTAAAATCATCTGATATTAAAGCAGATCGACCTAATGAAGCCCCCGTAATATTTAATAAAATGTCTTTTGGTAATACCTTGGTATTAGACATTTTTTCATGTATTTCATCAGTAATATAAGCAACGTCATCAAGATTTAAACCTTCGTTCCAAATATTTTGAGATCTTAAAAAAGGGATTCCTGATTCAACATATGCACTCTTACCACCACGAGGAGTACTTCCTGAACCAATTCTATTGGTAATTTGACCTAATCGAACAAAACTCCAACCATTAGGTTCTTGAAATGGTTTATCATCATCAGAAATTATTGGAAACACTGATTGTTTACCGATATTTTTTTGTTTAATCATTTTCTGTTTTTTATTCTGAATGGATGCAATTAATTCTGAAGCAGGCACTTCAATAGATTTTTGAGGGACCAATTTACCTGTAACAGCCAATTGAAGAATGGCTTGACGTAAGTGTTTTAAGTTTTCCAATCCCACTAAATGCTTTTTCTTGCGGCCTTCCCCTGGGGGCATGGGAAGTGTGTTGCCGTAAAGGGTGTGGAAGTTGTCGGCGATGCGTTGCCAGTTTGCACTGAAAATTGCTCCTGCATTTTCAGTACTTCCTCCATCCATGGCGGTCGTTTTGCCGTCTTTGCTGTTTGTCGAATTCGTTGCTGACGAATTTCGGTCTTTCCTACTTCCCTGTGAAGCATCTGATGACAACAATGCTTGTATGGCTGCGTTGTTTGCTTTGAGCAGTGTGTTGGCTTGTTGCTGTTGCTGGGCTTCGAGCTGGTCGCATAGTACCATTAACTCTTCGACTTTGGTAACGATTCGCTGTTGTTCTTCTAATGGAGGTAAAGGAATTAAAGCCATTCGAGCATTATCCGTGCCTAATCTAGGCAAATTCATTCCATGAGTTGAATCATTAGCATAGCTAATGAATTGAGGTGATTTCATAACCAGACGAATATAGTCATGTGAGATATCACTAAAACAATTAAAAGGGATCATCTCAGTAGTACAAACACCCTCTTCGTCAGTAATTAATACTTTATCAAGATATGGCCGTAATTTTCCGTAAACTATGTCTCCATTTTTAAACACTGATTTCGTGCTTTTAAATTGTCTATCCTCAAATCTTACCTTTTTAATTAGTTTGGATGTTTCTTTTTCCACGTCTTCAAGTTCTAATACCCAGGTATTAGATTTAGCATCTTTTGGTTCCATTTTAGGAGCCATTGCATAGGTTGATATATTACCCAATCTTACCCATTTCCAATTTTTCGGTATTTCATAAAACTGCTCATTATTATCTATCTCAGGAAGTTTTTTCAGTTTCTTTATTTTTTTCTCTTTAATAAGTTTTTCTTTTTCAATCACTATTTCTTTATAGAGATCTCCTGCATTTGATTCGGAATGGGGAACCAGCCTTCCAGAGATTGCTAACGTAATAATGGATTTTTTCACCTTAGAAATTCCATCAGGACCTTGTATATAAACTTCTAAGTTTTTAATAAAATCTTTAACGGTAAGATTAAATAGCGGATCTTCTGTTACTTTTCCTAATCTTATTTTTTGCATCAATTAGACTCCGCTAATGCTTTGGCTAATTCTTTTTTTAATGTATCTAATGTTCCTGATATTTCTTCTTGTAATTTCTGATAGCTTGCCAGAAGCTCTTCAGGATCACCATAATCCTCATTGATTACATGTGGGTTTTTAATATCCAGGTTAAAGTTAGAAGCAGCAATATCTTCAATTGATACTTTCCAGGCAACTTCTGATTCTTTACGATCTTTACGTGACTCGCCTCCCCACCATTGCTTACAAGCATCGAACTCTTCAGCCTTCATAGGCTTGGTTTTATTATAGGCCTTTACCCCTTCTGGCAATTGTTGTTCGTAGTACCAGACTTCTTTAGTGGGTGTGCCTTTTTCTAAAAAAAGTAAATTGGTTTTAATTCCTGTGTAAGGTGCGAATACCGAGTTTGGCAGGCGCACAATAGTGTGTAAGTTACATTCCTGTAATAGCTTTTCCTTTATCTTGGTTTTCACACCTTCACCAAACAACGTACCGTCCGGTAAAACCAGTGCTGCACGACCTGTTGATTCCAGAACATGAATAATCAGTTGCAAGAACAGGTCGGCTGTTTCACGGGTTTGAGTCGTTTTGGGAAAATTCAGTTCAATACCATCTTCTTCCATACCTCCGAAAGGAGGATTGGTAATGATGACTTTGACACGGTCTTTAGGACCCCAGTCTCGTAGTGGCCTGGCCAGTGTATTGTCATGCCTTATCTGGCTAGGTACTTCGATACCGTGCAACAGCATATTAGTCGTACACAGCAAATGCGGTAACTGTTTTTTCTCTACGCCATGGATTTGCTGTTGCAGGATGTGTCTGTCTTCTACATTTTTTACATAGTTTTTACGGATATGCTCGACACTACAGGTTAAGAAACCACCGGTGCCACAGGCTGGATCCATTAGCTTTTCACCCAGTTTAGGGTCAACCATTTCTACCATGAACTCGGTAACCGCACGTGGTGTATAGAACTCTCCAGCATTACCCACACTTTGCAGGTCTTTCAGGATTTTCTCGTAGATATCACCAAAGGTGTGGCGTTCCTTATTGGAGTGGAAGTTGATTTCATCCAGTTTGTTCACTACCTGTCGTAGCAATGTGCCATTTTTCATGTAATTGAAAGCATCGCTAAAGGCTTCTTTGACCACAAAACCACGCGGATTAGTTTTGGGTGTGGCATGCAGGTTTTTCAGATCTGGAAATAGCTTGTTATTAACAAAATCCAGCAATGCATCGCCGGTAATACCTTCTTTATCTGCCGCCCAGCTTCGCCACAGATATTCTTCTGGAATTGGAGACTCATAATCGTCTTGCATTAACTCCAACTCTTCTTCCTGCGAATCGAATACTTTCAGGAATAAGAAGCCAGGCCACCTGACCAATACGTTGTGCATCACCGTCTACACCTGCATCTTTACGCATGATGTCTTGTATAGATTTAATAATTGTTGAGACTGACATAAATATCCTAAATAATTTAAGAATCCCAGACCTGAGATAATTTAATTCTTTCTTTCATATTGGAATAAGATCGGAGGAGTGACTCAACTTCCTTTCGATAACTAAGTGTAGAGAATGGCGATATATAAACCTCTTGTAGCAATACATCTAGGTCAACTGGAACATTTATTCCTTTAGTGTTTCCTGATAATAGAGAGTGAGCATAATCTTGCTCTAATGCAAACAATCTAATTTCATTCTCGAATTTATAAAAAGGCTTTTTTGTTGTTAAAACACTCACTGGGTTTAATTCATCATATTTAATGTAATGACTGTATTTAACCTCTCCCATTGAAAATTTAAAATCCGTGGAATAATTTATTGAATTTTGTTTCTGTATCAATGAATTCCGCAACTTACCAGCGGTGGTTCTGATGCCCACACCATCTTTATCTCCACCTAAATAAATTTTCCAAAGCGCATAATTTTCGTCTCTATCTCTAGACCAACAGTTAATTAAAGACGATTCCTTGTTGGGTTCATTTTCCCAATAATAGTCATACTCTTTAGACTCAATTTTTTTCTTGCTAACACCCGACTCAATCAGATGCTTTCTAAATGCTTCAATGCTGTGCTCAGGGATTGTCAATTCATATTTATCTGACATAGCGCTAGCGCGAGAAAACCATAAGCTCGAATCTCTGATTAGGCGTATGAATTTTTCATGCCCCATGTATCTCCATACGATGGTATTACCATTTACATTGGCAACAGTGTTCCTTTTTTTATATCTGACATCGAATCCCATTGATTATCTCTTGTATAACATGGACTCCAAGTCCCTTATCGCTGATTCATATTCTTTTTTTCCACCAAATGCTTTTATTATTTCGAAAGGTGAACCCAGTTCGTTGATGGGCTGCACCTTGAGTACTTCCATCGATTCAATATTGCTTACGCCTTCATCTGCATATTTATCCAGTAAGGCTTCAAGCACCTGCTTGGCTTCATCGCCATACTTGGTGAAGTAATTACGCTTACGTACATTTTCTGCTCGCTCTTTACGTGTGAGCGGTGGTTGGTCGAACACAACATGGCATATGAGATCAAAAGGCTCGTATTCTTTGCCAACTTCTTCTTCCAGTGCCTCCCAGATAACACCTTGTTCTTCGAGTTCCTGGATAATGGCTTGCTTTTGATCAGCATCATCCCATTTGCGAATGAAATCATTGAGTGTGCGGTACTGCTCGCTCACGCTTTGTTTGGTGTAATCCTTGATGGATTCGGTGATGAGTTTGCCATCTTTGCTATAGTACTGAGTACGTTCAGCCACTTTGTGGACATCGACGCCCTTCACGACATATTTAATGTAGCCACTTCCTTCTCCGTCATCTCCATCATCACTTCCAGTGCCTATACCGCCATCATCACCATCTCCTGGTACGGTTGATCCACCGGGTGTTGGGTTGTAGACGACGACTGGTTCTCCATCAAAGTCTTGATCGGCAAATAGCTCGGTGGCTTTTTTGAAATCCATAATGGTAAACCAGAGCTTGTTGTAGTCTTCATCGATACGTGTGCCACGACCTATGACCTGTTTGAATTTGGTCATAGACTGTATACGTTGATCGAGTACGATCAGCTTACAGGTTTTTGCATCTACACCTGTTGTCATTAACTCAGATGTTGTAGTGATAACGGGATATGGTTGCTCAGGGTCGATGAAGTTATCCAGCTCGGCTTTACCTTCGGCATCATCTCCGGTTATCCGCATTATGTATTTACGATTCTTTTCAACTTCCCCTGGGTTTTCGTTAACCAATGCCTGACGCATACGCTCTGCATGATCGATGTCCTGACAGAAGATAATGGTCTTGGATGGGGTCAGTAGATTTGAGGTGGTTACTCACAATGCGAGCAACCAGTTGGGTTCGCTCTTCAATAACCAGTGTTCTATCA
Organism: Gammaproteobacteria bacterium; assembly: GCA_048563625.1. Classification (GTDB taxonomy): domain Bacteria; phylum Pseudomonadota; class Gammaproteobacteria; order GRL18; family GRL18; genus JANELJ01. The sequence goes on from JBHNNM010000061.1 coordinate 5,872, forward strand.
AAATCTTTCTGGTTGTAGATACGGTCTTCTATTTCGTTACCATATTTATCTTTTTGACCTTTAGTGGGTCGCCAGCCTTGTAAATCTTTATCCAGATCGATTCTTACGACTTTGTACGGAGCCAGGAAACCGTCTTCAATACCTTGCTTAAGTGAATAGGTATAAACAGGTTCGCCAAAGTAGCTGATATTGGATACGTCTTCAGTCTCTTTAGGTGTCGCAGTTAAACCTACATGCGTTGCATGATTGAAGTAATCCAGTATTTCACGCCAGGCCGAATCTTCCGCTGCACTACCACGATGGCACACATCAATAACGATAAGATCAAAAAAATCACGGGAAAACTGCTTAAAGGCTTTTCTTTCTTCTTCTGGTCCAGTAATGGCCTGATAGAGAGACAAATAGACTTCATAGGAAGTATCAATCTTACGCCCTGTGATTTTAGTCATTGCAGTACCAAAGGGCTTGAAGTCATTAGTCTTAGTTTGATCGACAAGTATGTTCCTGTCGGCAAGGAACAGAATGCGTTTTTTTACACCTGCTTTCCAAAGACGCCAGATGATCTGGAATGCGGTATAGGTTTTACCAGTACCTGTCGCCATGACCAATAAGCAGCGATTCTGTCCACGAGCAACCGCTTCTATGGTCTTATTAACGGCATGCATTTGATAGTAACGAGGTGATTTATCACTACCATCTTCATAATAATCCTGAGTGATTACTTGTATTTCTTCAGGCTTATAGCCTTTCCATTGTTGATACTTATTCCATAATTCAGCAGGATTAGGGAATTGTTCATTCGTCAGTTCTTGTTCTTTATTGAGAAATAAGCCCGTTTTGTCATGAAATAAAAAGCCATCTCCATTGGAGCTAAAGACAAATGGCACATCAAGTATATCAGCATAACCTTGAGCCTGTTGCATACCAGACCCAACACTGTGTTTGTTATCTTTTGCCTCAACCACTGCAAGGGGAAAGTTAGGTTTATGGTAAAGTATATAATCAGCCCGTTTACCCTTGGCACGCATTCCCATTTGGCCTTTAACAATCACACGACCTACTGTAAGCGTCACTTCTTCCCGGATCTGTGTATGAATATCCCAACCGGCTGCTTTTAAAGCAGGAGTAATATATTTTGTGCAAATATCGCGTTCTGATAAGTCTTTTTTATCCATAGTTTTTCTTTTTATTCTATAGCAGACCTTGTTATAGTCAGATTCGATTTAAAAGCTTTTCAACTTCATTCCACGGCAAGCGACTTCCAGCCTCTTTCATATCTTCAAATGGTTTAATGGCTTGTTCTTTATTGATAAGCTCATGCTTAACTAATTCATCAACTAACCAGATTGTACCTCTAATTTCGACATTTTCTTGTTGTGCCGCTTTTCTCAATGCTTTATCACATGTCACCAGAGGACATTCTTCCTGTATGGCTGCAGCCAAAGCCAGGCAATCATAACGACTTGGTTTTCTATAACATTGAGCGAGTTCAATTGACTTTTCCACTGTTTCTGGAGCAAGTTCCAATTCAACCAAACCAAGTTCAAGTAAGTTTGGATGCTCTTCTTCCAATTCGTCATAATACAAGATATTAGGTACTGAAAATTGATAAGGCAGTCTAAACATCAATTCAGTTAAACCGCTATCTTCCATATCTATGATGATATTAGCATCACTGATAAGTATCTGCACTCACTGACTCCAATTTGCTTTCCTTACGGAAGTTTCTCAGTGATAGTCCCAGTAACTCTGCTGCTTTTGATTCACCCAAATAATCTTCAGCTAATGCACGATATACCAGCCTTGAAAAAAGCCAGGTTTTTTCTGCAGGATAAGCTTTCCCTGGTTCAACTTTTCCCCACCCACGTTGAGTAAACAGCCTGAAAAGTCTTTGTCTCATGCCCTCACTAATAATCCCACACTGGAAGGCACGGAAGATAATTCCAGCCATGCTCAGCCCATATTCTTCTTTAAGCATATGCAGCTCATTTAAATCCAAAGCATGTCGATGTTCACCAAATGCTTCAAAAACTGCAGAACGAGGTAATAAGAATGCACCTGCAAATAAATTACAGGCTCTTTCTACATCCATATTCTCTGGGAGTCGGCCAGCAAGGACTAAATGACCTAATTCATGAGCTAAAGTAAATCTTTGACGATCAGCGGGCCAATTTTCTGAAACCACAATAACGGGTTTATTACCAAGTTTTCCTGCCAGGCCATCAAATTTATTATTTGAATCAACCGAACTTACAATGACCAGAATACCTCTGGATTCCAGGGTATCAATTAAATCTGATACTGGGTTTAAACCTAAGTCCCATTCATGACGCATTAGTTCTGATATTGCTTCAATCTCTTCATCAGAATTTACACTCTGGGGTAATGACTCTGGTAATTTAAAATCAGGAACGGGTTTCTGAGGATAGAGCTGTAAAAGTTCTTCCCATCTTTCTGCTTGTTCATAAACATCAGCAGTAATTTTATTGAGAATTAACTTTGGAGTATTTGATCTTTTTCTATATTCAATTCCTTCAATTTCAACAGATATAGGGCGCAGCAAATATTCTGCCCTTACACCCAAAGCTTTGGACAATTTAATCAACTGCCCTGAAGATGGCATCAGCAGATCTTTTTCATATTTGCTTACCGCAGTATGACTGACACCAATATTTTCTCCGAGATCTCGTAAGCTTAATCCAGCGGCTTTTCTAGCACGATGAAGCCTTGCACCTATCATAGCCGACACTCCCTCTTGGTTTACAAATTTAATATTACTTGACATATTGTAAACCACAAACCTAAAAATGTCGATGATGGATGTTGGCAGAATGCCAGACCCCAGTCTGGCAAACCATGATAAAGCCCTGGTTTTATCATGGCGTTTCTGTCCTGAGTGACGACAGGCACTCAGGATGACACGGGATACACCGTTAGGAGCAGTTATTGAGAACTATGCCGGGTTTTAATACCGGCTTCTAAATTGTTCAGCCATTTTACCAAGATTAAACATAATGGTACGGTTTAGCGCCTGATTGTGTGCATCTGGAGATAGTAATGCCATAAGCAAATAACTATTTTCATTATAAAAGCCCCGACAATAAACTAAATGAGTGTCGCTTGTTCTATTAAACTGTAGTGTACGAAAATACCATGGTTTATCTGGATCTTCCAGATGAATATGTGAGATTTTTTCCTGCAGAACAATGGGTAAGGTATTGGGATGATTATACAGGACGTCACGCCCAAAGTTACCAGGAAGTTTTCCGGATTCTTTATATTTCTTAAAATCATCCTTCAAAGCCGCCAAATCAAGTTCCAGGTCTGAAAAGAGTAATTCTAACGACTTATGGTGAAATACCCTGATTTTCACTCAATAAAATCCCCAAGCTCCTCTTCTTTTGCATTTGCAAAGAATTCATAAGAACCTTTAGTTGCTGCTTTTAGCTGGGTGAGAGATGGCTGAAATTTGGCAGAAAATTCTTCCTGTGGCTGCAATTGCTTAATGAGATCAACCATAGACTCGAATAACTCTTTTCCTACCATGTAACCAGCTGTTTGATTTTTATTCATTACAGCAATGGGGCGGTCTGTAAAATAATCGGCCGGATGCTTACGCATTTCTGAGACTGAAACAAACTCTTCAGCTAATATTCTATGAGTAGCCATATATTCCTCCATCGTTTAACGTACATTCTACAGTACATAATTTTGTACGTCTATTAAAAAATAGTGCATTAGTTAATAATAACAAAGTCAGAAATGAGTAATTCAAGGTTGAAAACTTTCAGGTATAACGACCGCTGTTCATCCAAAATGGTTAATTTTTGTCAATGGCCGATTAAGATATTCCAGTCTTAACCAATAAAACTGATCGACCCAGGATACCGAGGGAACATAACACACCTTCTTTGAAATAATAGAAAAATAACGATACGTTATTTAAACACCGTCCAATCGATATTTGAATATCGTCCAAACAATATCATTAGATACTAATAAACCTGTTAACTCAAAAAACCACTTCTTGATATGAAGGGGGTTGATTTGGAAATAAACTCATCAGAAGCAGCAGGCATAGTCAGAGAAGACAAGATTGTATCCACTGGAAAACACTCTTGGAATATCATAATTTACTAATATAGCAATTGTCTTTCCAGGTTCAGATTAACTCCATTAATTTTATCGACACACAAGTATTTTAGAGCTTACTTATATTGCTTGCTCATAAAAAATCACGAAAAACCAGGGTAGGTGTCAAAAACACTAATTTTAGAAACGAACTTTTGTGCCCGTGCAAAATGTCTTAAATAGATTTTAATGGTATTTCCGCATACATAAAAACCAAGCAAAAACCGCTTATATCATTGTTTTACAACGATTTAAACCAAATAATCCCAGTTGCAAAAACAGCCCTCCGGAGGCCGAGGCCAGAGGTTCGAATCCTCTAGGGCGCGCCATTTTCTTATATTTCAATACCTTAAAAATGCAATAATCCGTCTGTTTTATGCTTTGACAGCAACCCCGAAAAATTAAAGGTCAAATCTTCACCCAGAGCAGGGCAAAAGTCATGACCATTACCCTGAAACAATCAAAAAACAAAATTTTTAGCCTGTGCCCAAACTGTGCCCA
>JBHNNM010000062.1:0-10459 GCA_048563625.1 Gammaproteobacteria bacterium
CCACTCGCTATGATAAGCTGGAAAGAAACTATGCCAGTACATTAGCGTTAGGCTGTTGTATGGTGTGGCTTCCTATGTGGAATGGTTAAATTTTGTACACAAAAGATCAACAGCCCCTAACCTAAATTAATTATTAACCGGTTTAAAATTGAGAGCTTATGTCATTATCCTTTCCTGATAGTCTGGCCCTGCTGGGGTATTTACTGGTTGTTATGGGGATCGGCCTGTACTTTTCTAAAAAAAACACCAGTACGGAAGAATATTTTGTAGGAGGACGTTCTTTTTCAGGCTGGGCCATTGGCCTGAGTCTGGTGGGTACATCCATTAGTTCCATTACTTTTCTGGCCTACACCGGTGATGCCTATAAAACGGCCTGGCTGCGTTATCTGCCTAACCTGATGCTGCCGGTTGCAGTGTTTATTGCAGCTTATGTTTTTCTGCCTTTTTTCCGCCGTGGTAATACCATTACCGCTTATGAATATCTGGAGCACCGCTTTGGACCTTCCATCCGTGTTTATGGTGCTGTTATTTTTATATTTGGTCAACTGGTACGGATCAGTTTAATTCTTTATTTACTGTCATTGCTTATTCATGAACTGACCGGTTTAAGTGCTGAAATGTCCATTATTCTGGGTGGTGTATTTGTGGCTGTTTATACAATAGTTGGTGGTATTGATGCTGTGATCTGGACTGATGTGTTGCAGACTATTGTTCTGGTACTGGGCGGTATTGTCTGTCTGGCAGTGATTATTCTTAGCCTGCCTGGCGGCCTGGAACAGATTTTTTCAGTGGCCACTGAACATGGTAAGCTGGCGTTTGCAGAACTTAAAAATGGTCAGTTAACCCCGGTAGACTGGAGTTTCTCCCTGCAGGAAAAAACCGGTTTAATGATGCTGATCCTGGGTCTGACGGCCTGGCTGACAGAATATTCCGGTAATCAGAATACGGTGCAGCGTTTTTGTGCCTCCAGAAGTGACCATGAAGCCAGAAAAGCCATGTTCATCTGTGCTTTTTCCAGTCTGCCCATCTGGGCTTTTTATATGTTTCTGGGGACGGCGCTGTATGTGTTTTTTCAGGTATTTCCAACAGAAACTGCGGCCGAAATATTAAACGGAGAGCGTAAAGCAGAACAGATCCTGCCTTATTTTATTAATAATTACCTGCCTTCCGGAGTGGCCGGAATCGTTATTGCAGCAGCCCTGGCTGCAGCCATGTCTTCACTGGACTCCAGTATTAATGCGATTTCCACAGTTTCAATTGTGGATATTTACCGCCGCTTTTCCAGAACAGAAAAAACGGATAAACATTATTTAATGGTGGCTAAATTAATTGCGACCCTGACTTCAGTGCTAATGATTATTGGTGCTATCGTATTAATGGATGCCCAGACCAAAACCCTGCAGGATACTGCAACTATACTGGTTTCTCTGGTTTCCGGCGGTGTTCTGGGAATTTATTTACTGGGTTTCTTTACGGTTCGGGGAGATGCCAGAGCCATCTGGGTTGGGTTGATTTTAACGGCATTATTTACCTTATGGACAATTCTGGCAAAAAAAGGCCTGTTGCCTGCAGGCTGGAATTTACCCCTTGATCTCTACTACACCGCAATTATTGGTAATCTGTTGATGTTTTTCAGTGGATTTATTGCTGCCAGCTTTATTTTTCCTGCTAAACGGGATGTCAGTGATTTTTCCGTCTGGCGATCATAAGTAGTAAGCAGTGTGCTCTGTTTTTATTAATGTTAAGAGAATATAATATAAGGCTTTCTAAATAACCTAAGCCGACTTTTTCAAGGAATTCTTATGCCTCAATATCGTTCAAGAACCACTACTGCCGGAAGGAATATGGCGGGCGCCCGGGCTTTATGGCGTGCCACGGGTATGAAAGATGATGATTTTCAGAAACCGATTATTGCTATTGCCAATTCCTTTACTCAGTTCGTACCCGGTCATGTGCATTTAAAAGATATGGGGCAGTTGGTGGCTCGGGAAATTGAAAAAGCCGGCGGGGTGGCTAAAGAATTTAATACCATTGCGGTGGATGACGGTATTGCCATGGGGCATGACGGTATGCTGTACAGCCTGCCGTCCAGAGAAGTAATATCCGATGCAGTGGAATTTATGTGCAATGCGCATTGTGCTGATGCACTGGTGTGTATTTCCAACTGCGATAAGATTACCCCCGGAATGCTTAATGCCGCTTTAAGACTAAATATACCGGTGATTTTTGTATCCGGCGGACCCATGGAATCCGGTAAAGTGGTACTGCATGGACATGAAGTACACCTGGATCTGGTGGATGCCATGGTGTCGGCTGTGGATGATAAGGTCAGTGATGAAGATACAGATATTATGGAGCGTTCAGCCTGCCCAACCTGCGGTTCCTGCTCCGGTATGTTTACTGCTAACTCCATGAACTGCCTGACTGAAGCTCTGGGTTTGTCTCTGCCGGGCAATGGCTCCCTGCTGGCTACTCATGCGGATCGTAAGGAATTATTCCTGGAGGCTGGACGGCGCATTGTGGATCTGGCTAAACGTTATTATGAACAGGACGATGACTCTGTACTGCCCAGAAATATTGCCAGTTTCAAGGCTTTTGAAAATGCCATGAGTCTGGATATTGCTATGGGTGGTTCTACTAATACCATTTTGCACCTGCTGGCGGCCGCTCAGGAAGGCAAAGTGGATTTTACGATGGATGATATTGACCGTTTATCCAGAAAAGTGCCTAATTTATGTAAAGTGGCGCCCAGCACCCAGAAATACCATATGGAAGATGTCCATCGTGCCGGTGGTGTTATGGCTATTTTGGGAGAATTATCCCGTGTCGGCCTGCTTAATACGGATGTAAAAGTGATCCACAGCGACACTATGGCTGATGCCATTAAACATTATGACATTGCCGTATCCAATGATAGTGCAGTACGTGAAATGTTCCGTGCCGGTCCCGGCGGTGTGCCCACCCAGGTAGCCTTCAGCCAGGACAAGCGCTGGGCCGATCTGGATGAGGACCGTGCTGAGGGCTGTATTCGTGATAAGGAACATGCCTATAGTCAGGACGGCGGTCTGGCCGTACTTTACGGGAATATTGCCCTGGATGGTTGCGTGGTTAAAACTGCCGGTGTGGATGAGTCCATCTTATGCTTTAGTGGCCCTGCCCGTATTTTTGAAAGCCAGGATTCTGCAGTAGCAGCCATTCTTGATGATCAGATTAAGGCCGGTGATGTTGTTATTATTCGTTACGAAGGTCCACGTGGTGGTCCTGGAATGCAGGAAATGCTTTATCCTACCAGTTATCTGAAGTCCAAAGGGCTGGGTAAGGTTTGTGCTTTATTAACGGACGGACGTTTTTCCGGTGGTACTTCGGGTCTGTCTATTGGTCATGCTTCGCCTGAAGCAGCTGAAGGCGGAGCCATTGGTCTGATTGAAGAAGGTGATATCCTTGAGATTGATATCCCTAACCGTAAAATTGGCGTCAAACTCAGTGATGAACAACTGCAGCAGCGTCGTGCGGCTATGGAGGCCAGGGGTGATAAAGCCTGGCAGCCTGCTGAGCGGGTGCGTCATGTCAGCCAGGCTCTGCAGGCCTATGCTGCAATGACCACGTCTGCGTCCAGGGGGGCAGTACGGGATGTCTCTCAGTTAAAACGCAAGTTCTAGGCTTTTCAGGCACTTTCACTTTTTGTGATTTCTGCCACACTTGCTAAATAAACGAACAGTTTTATTTATCAGGGGTTCCGGATGCTGCTTAAATAACAGGGCAATATGGATAGCTATGAGAATCCTTTATGGATTGTTAAGGAGTTAATCGAAAACAATGAGTGCCAGTGCAGTAATTGAACGGCGGGAACATCCCAGGCATCCCATCAGTCTGGAGGTCTTTGTTACCCTGGCTAAAGTAAAAAATCAGCGTATCGCATCACGGATCATTAATATGAGCCTGATGGGCTGTGCTATTGAACCCAATCATTATTCCTTTGTAGAAAAAGAACCGGTTTCTATCTGTTTTCTGGCTTCAAAAGATCACTGTTCCATGTCTACCATTATTCAGGCTGAAGTGGCGCATATTGGCGATGAGTATATCGGCCTGTGTTTTGATGCCATGGGTGCGGATGTGATGGATTTATTACGGGAATTGTTGAAGGAAGCAAAATACTTCTAAGTGAAAGATCCAAGCTTATATTAATGGTTCTTTCTTGCTGTGAGTGCGGGCCTGCCCGCAACAACAATATTTAATTACAATCGGTTCCAGTTGGCCTTTTTCTGACCTGAACGCAGTTTAGGGAAGATTAAACCTAATAACATTCCGCCAAATAATACGCCGGCGCCGGTAATAAACCATTCCTGATCAGTATTGTCTTCCAGAGTCTGGTATTCCTGTTTTAACAGATGGTTTTCGGCTTCAATTTTGACCAGTTCATTGCGTAACTGGTTATTTTCTTCTTCCAGCTGCATGGGGCGGGCGGCAATTTTACGCAGTCGGGTCAGCTCCTTGTTGAGCTTTTCCTTATTGGCCAGTAGATCTTTTTCAGAACGGCTCAGACTGTCACGTTCCTGTTTCGGGTTTTCCAGTTCGCTCTTCATCGCTTCGTATTTCTGTTTCATTTCTGCGAAATCTTTCTGGGCTTTTGCTACCAGATTTTTAGCCGCCGGTGTCTTGCTTAAAAAGCGACTTAATACCCAGCCTTCCACGCCCTGGGGGGTGCGGGCTCGGGTGTAGCCGGAGTCTTTTTCCAGTACGGTTAACGGCGTACCGCTTTTAATGATCTTAATGATTTTAAAGCCATTGCCTTTACCGGAACGCATATTGATAAACAGCTCATCGCTGACATACATGGTTTCAGCAGCACTTGCCGCAAGGGAAGTAAGTGCAGTGATCAAGAAAACTAAAATAATAAAAAATTGTTTATATGAAATGTCCATATCCTGTCCTGAGTGATTGATGCCGTATTATCCTAAATTATGCGGCATGATTCTACTATATCATAGATTTGTCATGTGATTGTCATATTATTGTCATAATGGTAGTGTTAAATACATGCAATAATGACTGCTTATTATATGAATGGGGTTTATATGTCCGCAAAACGGGTGCTGATTGTTGAAGATGAATTGGCTATTCGGGAAATGATGAAATTTGCTTTTCATAAAAGCGAGTATGCTCTGCAGGAAGCAGAAGATGCCGAGCAGGCGCAGGTTATGATACAGGATCAGCGGCCGGATCTTATTCTTCTGGACTGGATGCTACCGGGCATGAGTGGTCTGGAGCTGGCACAACGGCTTAAAAGCAACCCGGACACCCAGGATATCCCCATTATTATGTTAACCGCCCGGGGTGATGAAAATGACCGGGTGCGGGGACTGGACTGTGGTGCTGATGATTATGTGGTTAAACCCTTCTCTCCACGGGAGTTAATGGCGCGTATAAAAGCCGTTTTAAGGCGTGTTGATCCAAGTATGGGAGATGTCCTAGAAATTGGCGGTATTACCCTGGATAATGCGACCCATCGGGTGACGATTGCCGGTAAAACCCTGGAATTCGGGCCGACTGAATATAAACTACTGCATTTTTTTATGACCCATCCCGAACGGGTTTATAACCGCAGTCAATTGCTGGACCGGGTCTGGGGCGGCAATGTTTATATTGAGGAGCGTACCGTGGATGTTCATATACGCCGTTTAAGAAAAGTACTGGCAGAACACCAAAAAGAACATCTTGTACAGACAGTGCGTGGCTCTGGTTACCGCTTTTCGACTCAATCCTGAGTAAATCATGAAATTTAATGCCAGCTCCTATATTAAAGAAGTTTACCGGCTGATTTTTGGGCTGATCACGCTGTTTATGATGGGTTTTATTACCGGTTATTTCTGGGCTGTGCTGGCCATTGGCCTTTTTCTTTATTCTCTCTGGCATTTATATCATCTCAAGGTGCTTATTCACTGGATTTCCAGTTCTGAGCTGAATCTACCTCCGGAGCCCTGGGGTATATGGGGTGATGTTTTTCATTATCTTTACCGTTTACGGAGTCAGCAGCATAAACGCAGCCGCAAAATCCAGACCCTGCTGGAGCGTTATAAAGAGGCTACTGAAGCGGTGCCTGATGCCACCATGATTCTGGGTAAACGCTGGAAAATTGAATGGTTAAACAGTAAATGCAAAAGTTATCTGGGGCTTAAGCCCCGTAAGGACATTGGCAAGCCGTTAACACATCTTTTACACAGTCCGGAATTTATTGCCTTTCTGGAATCTTTTGATTATCTGGGTGAAACCCGCACTCTTGAAATGGACTCGCCGGATAAAACCCGGCGCCTGTCAGTGCGTTTGATCCCCTTTGGTAAACGCTATTTGCTGATAGCCCGTGATATTACTGAGTTTCAGCAGTTACGGGATGTCAGAAAAGACTTTGTGGCCAATGTTTCTCATGAACTGAGAACCCCGCTGACGGTTATTTCCGGCTATCTGGAAACTTTTGCCGAATACCTAGGGGATGACGAAATGTATGCGGGTTCCATAAAAATGATGCAGCAGCAGTCGGATCGTATGTGTCGCATTATTGAAGATTTATTACTGCTTTCCAGGGTTGAGGCCAATGAGAAAAACAGTCACCAGATGGCTATGGTCAGTATGTCCAACCTGGTGGAAATGTTAAAAAATGAGGCGCTGGCTATGAGTAATGGCCGGCATAAAATTTCGGTGGAAATAGACAAAAGCATTCCTTTTTTACAGGGTGATGAATCGGAACTGCGCAGTGCGTTTACCAATCTGATCAGCAATGCCATTCGTTATACGCCTGATGGTGGAGCCATTACTATCCGCTGGTACCGCAAAGGTAAAAAAGAGTTCTGTTTTGAGCTTGAGGATACCGATGAAGGGATAGAGCAGAAGCATTTGGAGCGATTAACTGAGCGTTTTTACCGGGTAGAAGTGGGGCGATCCCGCGCCAGCGGCGGAACAGGACCGGGACTGGCGATAGTCAAGCATGTCCTGAATCATCATCATGCCAGACTGCTTATCCGCAGTGAACCGGGTAAAGGCTCAGTGTTCTGTTGTGAGTTTAATGAGCAGAAATTTAATTTATAAGTTGTAAAAATTCTGTGGGATCGGAGTAAAAAAACAGGCCCATTTCACTGCCTTTTATGCGGGTGACTTTAGCTGCAATGGTAAATACACTGTTCTGTTTTTCATCAATGGGCAGATAGACATTCAGATCATCCAGCCGGGAAAAATTGACACCAGACACCCCCTTAACCAGCATACCACCCTGGCCGATATTAACGGCTGTGGCTTTGGCTCGTTTGCGGTTTGGAAGCTCAATGCTGACCGGAAAACTGACGCTTGTCCGTGAAAACTGTCTCTGTTCCGGGGTGTTTAGCATATTTTATTAATCTCTTGTCAATTCAGTTTCGTTATTATTAACAATAATTAATTTTACTCTCTTAAAACAGATAGTCCAGTTTCTGTTTCTGGAAATGCATACGATTTCGCAATAGTGATTTAGCTAAACTGCTGTGAGAAGCGCTCAATAAAAAGCTTCAGTTGCTCAACGGGTAAATGATTAATACCGGCTGCTGCCTGGCGACCGCCGCCGGTATCAAACTGACGACATAATTCATCCGCTCCGGTTTTATTATTTAATGGCGCACGAACACTGATTAAATAGCCGCCCTGTTTATTATGTGTCAGAACGGCATGGGCGCGATCCGGATAGCGGTTGACCAGATCATTACTGAAAATACCGCTCATACGTCGGGCCCAGGGGGCATTGGGTAAAATAAACAGGGCGACCTTATCGGTTTCGTATTCACTGCTTAAGCTGCTGATATGGGCAGAATCTTCCTGGTAGCCCTGTTTAAGGACGGTAAAAGCAGACTTGGGATCATTGATAAACTCAAATGGATCTGGATAGGGCAGGATCTGCTTAAAAAGTTCCGCCGGATGAAAATGTAAATCCTCAATACTGGCACCGTAGCCATTATAATTAAGCAGTATGCCCAGTTCCTGCAATGTCTCTGATTGTTCAGTACTTAACTGATACTGTTGTGCCAGGCTTTGGGCACTTTTGTTCAGGTTATCACCAAAAGCGCCGGTGACAGCCCACAGGTAATGTTTATTATCCAGATACTGGTTGATTAATAAACTGCTACAGATATCCGGCTCGGTATTTATTCGGGTTGTTAAATTAGAATGTTCCGGCATTTCACCATAAAAGTGATGGTCACAATAAAAGACTTCAGCTCCGGCATTGAGAATTCGTAATAGATCTTCTCTGTTTTTATCCAGGGAAATGTCCAGCACGGTCACCTGGTCGCCGTTTTGTGCTGTGACCTGTTTAAGTAATTGTATATCCCGTTTAATACCGGTGATTAGCCGGGATGGCTCTTCGGCTTCACCCTGTCTGAGTTGTAGCAGGGCGCAGATACCATCAGCATCACCATTAAATACATCAATTTTTGCCATTTATTATTCCATTTTTTCAATTATTCAGTGTACCTAAGCGTTAAAAAACACTATTACAGTCTTCTGTGGTATCAATAAAACCTTCCCGGAACAGGTGCAGGTAAATTTCCTGGGCAGCTTCCATGGCAGACAGACTGCTGGTATCGATTCTTATTTCCGGGTTTTCAGGTACTTCGTAGGGATCGCTGATCCCGGTAAACTCAGGTATAACTCCTTCGCGTGCCTTAGCGTATAAGCCCTTGCGATCACGGTCTTCACAGACTTCCAGCGGTGTGGCGACATGTATTTCGATAAAGGCACCGTGCTGTTCAATCAGATCCCTGGCTTCCCGGCGCATCTGAGTGTACGGCGCAATGGGGGCACAGATAGCAACCCCACCGTTTTTGGTGATCTCATTGGCCACAAAACCAATACGGCGGATATTGATATTGCGGTCTTTTCTGGAAAAGCCTAGTTCGCTGGATAAATTATGACGCACAATATCACCGTCTAAAAGTGTAAGAGGACGAGTACCCAGTTCAATGAGCTTGGCATAAATGATCTTGGCTAGGGTGGACTTGCCGGAGCCGGACAGGCCGGTAAAAAACAGGGTAAAGCCCTGTTTGCAGCGGGAAGGGTAGGCATTACTTAGTGCTTTTAAAACTTCAGGGTAGCTGAACCAGTCAGGAATGTTCTGTCCTGAATAGAGCCGGGTTTTGACCTCGTTGTCACTGAGTAATTCACTTTCCAGGTTTTGCTCAAGGATTTCGGACATGGGCAGAAATCTTTTCTGCTCCTTAACATAACGGGTTTCTTCCACTGTAATGATCTGAATACCCAGCTCTTCCTGGTGCTTTAATACGGCTTCCTGTGAGGCATACTGGCTGTAATAAGCATCACTGCCGCCATTATGTCTGGGTGGAGAAGCGTGTTCCGGACCAATAATAATATGGGAACAGCCGTAATTTTTATTTACTATAGCCTGCCAGAGGGCTTCTCTGGGGCCGGCCATACGCATGGCCATGGGCAACAGGGACATCGCCGCCATATTGGCAGGAAAGTATTTCATTATGGCCTGGTAACAATGTACCCGGGCATAATAATGCAGATCACCGGGTTTGGTCATGCCTACTGTAGGGTGGATCAGTATATTGGCCTGTGCCTCTTTGGCCGCAGCCAGAGTAATCTCACGGTGAACCCGGTGCATGGGCTTACTGGTCTGAAAAGCCACCACCTTGTTCCAGCCTCTTTTATTAAATAGCTTTCTTAATTCCTGCGGATTGGACCAGAGGCTTTCAAATTCAAAATGCTGGGGTAGTTCAATACCCAGTACCTTACCGCCGACATAAAACTCGCCGGTCTGGTTATACAGATAATCGACACCGGGGTGCATTTCAGAGGTGGTGCCGTACACGGCTTCAGCTTCTGCTTTTTTATCTGCCTGCCAGATATCTTCAACAATTAAAATCGCAGGGGTAAAGCCTTCTGAATCTCTTAAAGCCAGTTTGTCCCCGGGTTTTAGCTGTTCAGCCAGTTGGGCACTGATATCCAGGTTAATGGGAATGGGCCATAATAATCCGTCCGGCAGACGGCTGGTTTCTATAACCGACTGCCAGGTTGGCTGATTCATAAAACCTTGCAGGGGAGAGAAAGCGCCATTAACCAGCAATTCCAGATCGCATAATTGCCTCTGAGTCAGAGTAATGGCAGGATAGTCCTGAGAATGGTTTTTTAATTCTTCTGCTGCCTGGCTGTCTACCAGGAGATTAACGAGTTGACCGCCATGGGCCTGGGGGGTGTTCATGCTTTACTTTAACCTTAAACGTAAAATCAATTAAAAAAGTGACTAATTCTGTGTCATTTTAATCAATAATTGACTTTATTGCTGTAGGTAAAAGTTGATCATAGGTATGTCTTTAAGGATTTTATCATTTCGTTTCAATGATTTACCCATCAGGATGAAATTCCATAATTAGTGCTTGGCCGGTAATATTTATTACCATAAAATACAATTAGTTATGGT
>JBHNNM010000063.1:0-10443 GCA_048563625.1 Gammaproteobacteria bacterium
GAGAGACAGCCAGTGGCTGTGACAAGATGTAGAAACAATTCCAAAACAAGGAAGACAACTGACAGACAACTGAGCTACTTCAGGAAGACTGGTAGCTGGCAGTACTGGCGGTGAAGCTAAGACAGTTGTCATCCATCTGTGACAAGACTAGACAAAAGAAGCACCTGCAGCGATGACAACACAAGTTACAGCCATCTGCGATAAACACAGGCAATTATTCCTGATGACCAAGACACACAACTGACAGTTACCTGTGGCATGGGAAACAAGACAGTAGCACTGAAGGAGAAAAGACAAGCTACTGTGATAACCAAGCCACACAACTGAGTTATCTGTGGTAAAGACAGAGAATGCTGTATTGTGACAACCAAGCCACACAACTGACAGCTATCTGTGGTAAGGACAGAGACAGCTGTACTGTGACAACCAAGCCACACAACTGACAGTTATTTGTGGTAAGGACATCAACAGCTGTATTGTGACAACCAAGACACACAACTGACAGATTTTTTTAGTAAGGAGAGAAACAGCTGCATTGTGATAACCAAGACACACAACAGACAGTTGCTGGTGGTTAGACAGACAGCTGTACTGTAATAACTAGGAAACAACTGACAGTTATCTCAATAAGACGGAAAGGACAGCTGTACTGTAATAATGACAGCTGACAGTTATCTGTGGTAAAGAAGGCAAGAAAAATGAACTGTGATAGCCAAAACACACAACTGATGGTTATGTGTGGCAAGGAAGACCAGACAGCTATTCTGCAAACCACGACATGCAACTGACAGCATCTGTGGTAAGGGAGACAAGACACTTGTGGTCTGACACCCAAGACACAACCGACAGCTGTCTGTGGTAAGGACTACATACAGCTACAGTTACACCTGGCACTTTATCTACGCTAAGGAATACTGACAGCTGTACTGTTAACACCCAACACACACAATTGACGGTTGAGTTACCTGCAGTAACGAAAACAGACAGCTGTACTGTAATAGCCAAGACACGCAACTGACAGTTATCTGTGATAAGGAAGACAGACACCTACTGTGATAACCATTAAAAACAACTGACAGTTATCTGTGGTATGGACAACAGACAGCTGTACTGTGACAACCAAGACACATGACTGAGTTATCTGTGGTATAGAAAACAGGACAGCTGTACTGTGACAGCCAAGACACACAACTGACAGTTATCTGTTGTATGGAAAACAGACAACTGTACTGTGACAATCAAGACACACAACTGACAGTTATCTGTGGTATGGGAAACAGAACACACAACTGACAGTTACCTGTGGTATGGAAAACAGACAGCTGTACTGTGACAACCAAGACTGACAGTTATCTGTGATAAGGAAGACTAGACAGCTGTGCTGTAACAACCAAGACACACTACTGACAGTTATCTGTGGTATGAAAAACAGAACACAGAACTGACAGTTACCTGTGGTATGGAAAACAGCTGTACTGTGACAACCAAGACTGACAGTTATCTGCAATAAGGAAGACATGACAGCTGTGCTGTGACAACCAAGACACACTACTGACAGTTATCTGTGGTATGGAAAACAGAACACAGAACTGACAGGTACCTGTGGTATGGAAAACAGACAGCTGTACTGTGACAACCAAGACTGACAGTTATTTGCCATAAGGAAGACAAGACAGCTGTACTGTGACAACCAAGACGCACAACTGACAGTTATCTGCGATAAGGAAGAAAGCGCAGGACCACACCTTGCCCACTGTTCACTGGCTGCGGAACGGACAAGGGCATGCCCGCATTGTTGCTATTGTTGGTAGCACCAGAGGTGCTGGCCATGGTGGCAGGTGGGCCTGTCAATATGACGATCATGGGGGCGGAGGTGGAGGCGGTACCTTTGCTGTTGACAGGGGTGCTGGCTCCACCCCCAGCTGCTGTGATGGTGGATGGGGAGATGTTGGTGTTGTTGGATGTCAGGGTGAAGACTGATGGCTGGAGTTTGCTGCTGTGCAGGGTGCTGCCACCTGGTGTGGATGCTGCTGAACTCTGCATGAGCACCAACTGGGGTGGCTGATTGCCAATCTTACCTGGGTAAAGAAACATGATTCGATCAAGGATGCTCTCAAATAGCAAAGAAATTACTAAAACTGGTGCTCGTAAAATTTCAAAATCTGTGCACGTGACATATGAAATACTGTTAGCATAATACTTATCACAGACTGAACTTTCCACTTGTCTGATACACTTTGCAAGCAGTTAAGACACATGCCATCTTACTGTCAAACCCAGCAATAGGATGATGGTTCTTATGAAATCCCTGTGCAATGCCAAAGGTGCATGCCAGTCCTCATCAGTTCATCATCTGGGTGGGTGATATGCAAAAACGTAACAGGTGGTATACCTTTCTTATAAACAGTTTGGTTTGCATGATCAACAATTTTTCTTTTAAAATGCATCTTGACTGCGTTGATCATATAATAAATTTGAAGCTAAACCATAATTATCTGATTATCAAGGATCAATAAGGCACAGACGTGCAACCATCACAGCACACTTACCTCGGAGAAAATGAACAAAAGGCAAAAAACAAACAAAAGACTACCACGGGCAATGAGAGACCGAGCCCATGGCCCAATGAGTGCATCACCATCACATGTTCAACTATCGATGACACCTTCCCCTGCACATGCAATTATCACTGGTGGTCAGATTCATCACCAAATGTCCACATTCCACACATGCCCAAAGTTCAAGTTCAATGTTGCTTTACGTCTACAGAGACCATAAGAACTATTGGAGATGGGGAGCCTAGGATGGCCACCTTGATTTTCACACAGCTCCTGAGCTCTGACATACCCAAAATACTCCACATTGCACTTGTCAGGATTAGATCACGCAGGAGAGACGACAAATCACCAACATTAGTAGTACTCACGAGAATCCGACGTGACTGTGGATCCCATAGCCTGGGGGGGGCAGCACGAACTGCACAGGTACCGCTCCCTTCACCTCACCCCCACCCCCTGCTGCACCCAGAGTCAATGTCTGACCACCGCCTGGCAGAGACAGGGTGGCTGGTTTGAGGATGGAGGTGAGTGGCTGCGTATGTCGGGTGCTGGACACCACTTTGGGCTGGGCAGCCAGGATGGGGCAGGCGCTGATGCTGGGTATGGCTCCTGGCGGCAGTTGGAACATGGCTGAGGAGGAAGTGTGGTGCTGTGTGCGCTCCACCAGGCGGTTCAGCTGGAGGGCCACTGTTTCATTCACCGATACATGTGAGCAAATTAACCCTTTCTCTCCTGGCAACAGTTTATGGGAAGAAGCAATAAGCTTTGCAGTCAGCAGCATAGAAGCATATTTTTTCCTACCTGCCATTTTATTGTTTAATATTAAACGTGTAGAAGAAGAAGAAAAACTGAACTGAAAAGCACACAGGTATAGTAAAGACTAATTCACAGTGTAATTCCACTGGAATCTCCCACCTACCATCTTTAATCAGAAAACAAGAAGAGCAAATCTGAAGCTAATCTCAATCTGCATTCAAAATGACAAAACAGCACTTTCAATTTTGCCTGATTGTTTTGAAAGTCATGTTGCCTTCAGAATGGGTCATGGTCACTAAAATATACACATAACGAGTAAAAGTTAACAGAGACTGTTTTAAGTTTGACCATGCAGTATCTGATGCACATCATTCAAAGTAAACAATACCCATGAAATTCCACATTATTCGTCAAAGCATGAAATGTATGAACTGTCTCTGTTATATATAGCTTAATAAAGCACTAGAGTCACAATTGTGTCCATTCATAATACAATCATATAAAGTATGACGTCTCCTGGATCAGAATTTGGCAAGAAGACATGAATTTCAGCTGTTGTTTTTATCTTTCCACCACAGCTGTAATCTCAAAAATGTCACAGTCCCTGACACTATGTGTAAGGTTCAAATGGATGTTGTCCACAAATACTGTAATACTGTCAAAGAAAAAGGCAGAAATATAGTTTGGGCTGACTCTGCAAATTTGTCCATTATCCTCCATTAATACTAATAGACACTAAGCCATCAAAATAAAAAAACTCTGCACATGACCTCATACTTACACATGTAAGAAACATACAACTCTCATTAAGGCTCCGATTCACACAATTTTGCACAAAGTAGCTCTGATTCACATAATGTTTTACACAAAGTAGCTCTGAATCATACTGTTTCACACAAAGCAGCCCTGATTCACATAATTTTGGACACAAAGTCAAACATCTGATCAAGTAACATTCAAAACTGGCTGATTAGTCAAACATACTCATCATTCAACCAACCAATCAACCAACCACAGACATCACTGCATTAAGACCCAGCATAACGTACACACCTGGGGACACTCCAAACGGCAGGGCCTTGCCAGCACCAGCTGGCTCCGTCTCCATGGCATTCTCCTCTTTGATCATCACCATGGCTACCAACACAAGAACACTCTATTATAGTATTAATATGACTACCAGATTTTAACCACAGATAAAAAGCAAACCAATATCAACAAATGGAACAGACAGAAGATAATAAAAAACAAAAAAATAAAAATAATAAGCTTTTCTTGAAAGAACAGTGCTTAGAGTTTTAATCAAAATCTGAAGGAAAAATCTAACAATGATACTGATAGCATTTTCAAAAAGCAACAGATTTTTGATTGCATGTATATATATATATATCAGGGGTAGTGCTGCTTTTTAGTGATTTGTGTCAACCGATGGGAAACATAAAGTATTTTGTCACTGGTTCGAAAATGCATACAGCAAACCTAAATTTAGTGCACAAACAAAGCCCAAATGATGGAGTAACTTGCTGGCAATGTCACAGTTGATGACAGACACCTGATGGACACAGGGGCCATTCATAAAAAGTCTGAACAGATTGGAACATTGTACATTGCATGATTTTCTGAAGATGAACACACTAACAGCGCAGCAGATGATATGTTGGCTAACCCAATCGCAGACTTAATAGTGAGATAAAGATCAAAACTGAGGCTGCCGCCATTTTCTCTCGTTAGTATTTGGTAGTAACGCAGATTTTGCTTTCAGTTTCTTAATCTTCCACCTTGGAAGATCTTCCACAGATCATATACACCTGCTGCTATATGCTAACAGTATGATTAGGCTTTTTTTCCTTGGTTGTTCCAAATCCCATTTCTGGGATCGTGTACTCTGTTGATTGGCTGGAAAATATTACTGATCAGTTTGGCAAGGTATGCATTTTCTGGTCAGTCTGATACAGAGACCAAGTCTTTTTCCAGATACAGGTTTGTTAGAATTTGGTTTCAAATTAATCATTATTGT
The DNA here is from genome assembly GCA_048563625.1 of Gammaproteobacteria bacterium. Classification (GTDB taxonomy): domain Bacteria; phylum Pseudomonadota; class Gammaproteobacteria; order GRL18; family GRL18; genus JANELJ01. The sequence continues at coordinate 5,332 of JBHNNM010000063.1, forward strand.
TCTTTGGAGAAGTATGCATATTTTATTCACAGACAGGGTGCTACCAACTATAAGGTGCACAGATCAGATTTTGAGGTGGGAAGTGTTGCCTTGTAGACTGAAAATTACAGCAGCTTATGCATTTATTTTATCATCGTCCAGATTCTGCCCTTCACTGACTGGACTTGCAGTATGTGCTGGAGAGAAGTGCGGGGCCACGGCTGAGATGACACAGAGTTTTTAAGTAGATCTCGTGTTGAGTGACATGGCAGCCACCAGTGAGCCGTAACGTGTTGAACTGGTGTTTAGACATTTTGCATACAGTGACGCAGTGATGTGGCTAAAGTGCGTATCGGTATGGCACCCCCAAAGCGCAATATTTCTGCAAAACTTTACAATGAGCACAACCCCTCACATTTATATAAATATAGTACACACATTAAAAAAAGGGAAACATTTCTGTGTAATACTCAAAATGTGTAAATGATGGAGTCTAAAGAAAAAGCAAACCCTTTGTTATTAATACCGTCACTTTTCCCAGCAAAGTTGATCAAACCACTGTTATCAATTAATGCACTGTTCCTACAAGAAGAAGAAAAAAGACAATAAAAGGAAGAATGTTTTACTAATTGTTCTGCTGCAAGTACAACAGAATAGTAAGAAGAAAAATGGGAGCAACCACACAAACCTCTTGCTGTATTTTGGGTAAATGGATCAAAATATTAGTCACTGATTTTATAGGTTAGGAAAAACAACAATAACCCCCCCACACACACACACAATGATCACTCATCTACTCTTTTTTTCTCTCTTTTTTTTTCCAGAGTGCAGCATGCTGCCACCTGTACTTGCAGCAAACAAGCATCACAAACTATCATCTGTAATCGCGCTAATGTTTTTTTTCCAGCATTATATGACAACAGCATTGATGTGGGAAGAACGACAAAACCAACAGCTTTTCTCACAGCTGGTAATATAACTTATAAGTCTTTTACTCTTTTTCAATACTGAAATCAACAAACAAGCATCTGACTGCTGTTGTCAACTTGTCTAAAAGCAATACAAAAACAACAAAACAAACAATATTGCCTTTACTTGCAAATGAATATAACTGTGCAAACCCCAAAGCAGTTTGTGCTGTTTATCGATAAGAGGGCACAGGACAGACAGGGTTATCTTTATACTTCACTTGATCTATCTCAATCACTGCCACATCCATGTTGCAAGAAAAAACAATTTTGTTGTTATGCCCTCTTGTCTTATTCAATCAGAATTTTCGGTAGTGGCAGCGAATCATGTCACTGACAAACACTTCAGAAAGACAGTGAGGGTCTCCAGAAAGACCAAGAGGATGCGAGATGGAGACCAAGAGAAAGAGAGAGGCAGTGGGGGTTGGGAATGAGGTGGCGAGAGTAAGGGGCTGTATGTATGTGTATATGTGTGGCATGGTTGCAAGAGAGACTCCTCAACCTTAAGCATGACAACTCTACAGCATTCAACTATGAATTATGATCTCAACTTTACTGATGAGACAAACAGTGGTGTAAAGCTGACAATCAGCACTTGACGATCAATATGGAAGTGATCAAAATGGAACGAGAACGTCAGACAGAAATGCAAATAATCATCAAGACAGAATGGGCACTCACACAAAAAGAGGTGTAGCTTCTTCTTCTTTTTTTTCTTCCTGTGACAGCCTCACAAAATGGAGTGAACAAATAAGGAAGTCAAAAATGCCTCTAATAAAGTGTGGCAAGAAATATTGTGCATGTGCAATAGTTCTGAAAGTCAAGACTGAATGGGAAGAAAAGTCTGTAAAACAAAAAAAGATCTAGGTCAGTGTCTGTTGAAATGTATATATATATATATATATACAAAGCTCTGAAAGAGTACACTTTACTTTGAGTCATATGTATTGTTCAAAATCACCTTCTGGGAGGTTGTTCTGACATGCCACAGACTTGTAGAACTACTCACTCTGGCTAGCACAGGCATTGACTATGACATAGTATGAGCACTTCAGTGTTCATGACACTTTACAATTTTGCTGATCAAGTCTTATTCTAAACCCATATATATATCAGAAGCAACTTAACAGAAGAAAGGGGACAATACTAATGCTGATAACCTATAGTCTTTCTAATCGTGTGATTACTATTAACATGAAAAACAAACAAAAAAACTTGCACTCTATGCTGCTTTTCTGTTTTCCTCTCCTACAAAAACTCATATTACATACATACATGTATGTATGTATCTGTATCAGTGGTAGTTGTATTGTGAATGAAGACAATCATTTTCCATCACAGACACTGACCATCACAACATTAATAATGATCTTACATGCGCAGGTGATGCACAGTTTCTCACCTACAAACCAATGCCAATGGGAAAGATGGAAAACTGTGCAAGCTACAGCTAAACTTGGTTTAAACTGACATTATAGACAAACATAGGTCAACACATTACAACTGGAGATTCATTTGTTTTGTTATTAAATCGATGGGGAGTAGATGCATTAAAAACACTATTAATAGTTAAGCATAACAGCCACAACCTTCATTCAATTCTCACAATGATCTTTGCATGCAGAAACAGAGGGAGGCTGTATTCTTTATTTCAAAGTTTAATGCCCATTACTGAATGTTAATTAATAACATCTCCAGGTGTCACAATGCCCAAAGGAAGCTGTAAATGTGTATCTACCAAATGTTTTTGACTCACATGAACAATCAGTATTTTCTGAGCTGTAATTGATAATTCCAATGATGTAAAAAAATTAAAAAATTAAGAAGTTAAACTCGTTACATCACACAGTGGATTCATTTTGAAAGGGAAAAAACACTTTTAGGAGAGGGGCAGGGTGGGTGGCGGCTGGGGTGGGTGGGGGGAGTATCTCTCCTTTGTTGAAGTTACTTCTGATTGAAATGGGCACAGTGAAATGGTCACTGTGGGTTTGTTGATCGTACTTCATAGACTTAAATCTTTTCTTTCTTTTTCATTAAAGAATTAGCCAACATAATTATTAAACAAAGTAAAAAAATCAATAAAAAATTCATCTAAACTGTACCTGCACCAAGGTTATCAACCACCACCCAAAAGATACAGGCTGTTTCCTCTGCCACCCCCCCCCTCCTCCACCCCCCTCTTTTTTAGACTTCCTAGTTCCTTTTCTTCTTCTTCTTCTTTTTAACCAAACACTGAATTTTTTCGGATTTTTTTTATATGCTCATGCCAATGCCCATGCCAATTCCCTTTCCAACAAAAGGCAAAATTGTGTGGAATCCATGACATGTCAAACGCCCCCTTCTCTCTTTTCCCCCCTACCGAGCTGTGTGCCTCATCTCACAATAGGGCTGGTGGTCTTCCATCTGTGTTCTTGTTAAGTCATGGCGATTTCAGCCTTGGGAACGAAGCATTGCTGCTGATTGAACAAGCCACACAATCAAATCAATGCGCATAACACAACGGCATGAGCATGGGAAGCGATTCACTCTTGTCTCATGTCTGCACTATGTACTAACAATGTGGTTGTGTTTGGGCTGAACTGTTGATTTCCTCTCATCTGTGAAATGACTAGATAACTCTTGTGGGTGAAGGTGGTAATGGCAGTGGTGGCTGCTGTTATTGTTTTAACTTTTAAAATATTTGGTCAGCTTAAAAGGACAAATAATGTGTCCACAAAATACTGCTCATGTCACAAACTGCATCTATAAACCATCAATCTTCCAAAATGTCAAAGTTTCAGTCTTTGACTGACCTAATTATCATGATGTTTCCCAGCAAACCTGTTACAGAGTCAACACAATTTGTATATATATGCCAGCACTGATTATGGCTCTTTCCAGATGTGCAACTCCCTCCATCCAGCCTGCTATTAATTTATGAAACAGTCTGTTTAATCAGGTTGTTTCAATTTCTCAAAGTCCCAAAACAGAGCCCTCACCCAATTTTCTGCCAAAAGCAATCATCCATACAAAATCAGCGCGTCATTTTCACATTATCTAGTTGAGAGCTGTGTAGAGAAACCCTCTGTCTATTTCAGCAAACAGACTAAGTTTACATGATAAACTGACCCCACAGTACCTCTAAAAATGAACCCACCACTAAAGGCAAATAGCTGGAAATGTTACAGAAAGTGGGACGAACAGCTTGCATTATTATACTGTAGTGCAAGTCATTGGCAACAAGTTTCATCCAATCTAACATGATCTATTTAACTGTGTTAACAGCAGATGCTGACAAAATGTCTTGCTGATTTTCAACACCTGACTATTTTACACAGAACATTGGGTAAAAGGTGTCTTGGGCAACTTTTAAGTGATATATACACTATATTAAAGGAGTTGCAGATGTTCCAAATACTATCACAATGCTTAGAACTTATATACTGATAGTACAAAATCAATGGAGCTGAGAACTGTTATGTTTGAAAATGCATGCATCTCTGTAAAATTTGTGTTTAAAAAGCAGTTCTTTTCAAAGACTGCTACAAGCAATCTCTAGCAAGAAACTTTAATCCGAAAGGAGAGAAAAAAGAGAGAAGAAAAAAAGCCGGAAATTAAAGTCCTGTAAACCTGAACTTACACAAGGCTAGGGACAAGTGCATGCAAGAAGCAGGCATGGCCGAGTGATTAAGTCACTGGACTCAGGACTGAGAGGCTGCAGGCTCAAATCCGATTTTGGGAAGCAACTTCCCCACCCACCAACCCAACCCAAGTGTCAGGATGATGGGCCTGGTGTCTAGTCTTTCTGATGAGATTTAAAAAACAAACCAACCTTTTTTCATTTTTATAGGTCCAGATACTATGTGTTCACAAACCTGGTTTCACTGTATCTACAAATAAGTCAGATGTCTGTTCTTTTGGAGAAAAAAATTAATAAAAATCACACATGGCATACATGCCCCAAGCATGCAGCATACACCCTCAAAACTTCACATGTTTAGGTAATTGTACCTCTAAGCTTTTGAAGGTTTTCATGTGATTATGGCAATCACAATTATTATTTTTAATTAAAAAGGCGAAAATGTAGGCTTTGCAGATCTTGACTAACTAGTGTCGTCTAACTTTACGGGAATTAATCTTGCAACAGTCGACAACCTCCTGGTCACTGGTGCATTAAAGCAACCTT
>JBHNNM010000064.1:0-10354 GCA_048563625.1 Gammaproteobacteria bacterium
CTAGCCTCTTGGATGATGCTGGGCATGCAGTTCTTTAAGGCGTTCTTTGGCAATATGGGTATATATCTGGGTCGTGGATAAATCACTATGCCCCAGCAGCATCTGCACCACGCGCAGATCGGCACCATGATTAAGCAGATGAGTAGCAAAAGCGTGACGTAAGACATGAGGAGACAGGCTTTCCCGGATACCGGCGGTTTTAGCATGGCGTTTTATAATGACCCAGAACATCTGCCGGGTCATTGCTGAGCCTCGTCGTGTTACAAACAGGCTGTTTGACACATGCTGACCTAAGATATCTCCCCGGGCATTTTTAACATAGTTGCGGATCCAAGAGGCGGCTTCTTCTCCCATAGGCACCATTCGCTCCTTATCACCTTTACCGATTACCCTGAGTACACCCTGAGCCAGACTGATGTCGGTAATCTCCATGTTAACCAGTTCAGATACCCGCAGGCCGGTGGCGTATAATAACTCCAGCATGGCCCGATCCCTTAGTCCCAGAGGATCATTTAAATCAGGGGCTTCCAGCAGGGCTTCAACCTCTCTTTCTGACATGGTTTTAGGTAGGGGTACGCCCAGTTTTGGGGACTCCAGCAAGGCTGATGGATCTTCTGTCAGTTGGTTTTCACGGATCTGGTACTGATAAAAACGCCGTAATGTGGATAACATTCTGGCTGTGGATCGCGCCTTTATACCTTGGGTAATACGATGAGCCAGGTAAGACTGCAGGTGTATTTTATTAAGACTGAGCAGGCCGCCGCCATGACCACTGGCGGCCCATTTTGCCAGCCCCTTCAGATCGGCCTGATAGGCACTTAAGGTGTGTTTACTTAAGCCGTGCTCCATCCACAGGGCATCCATAAACTGTTCAATTAACTGTTCATCGGCTGCCAGCTGGGCTTTATTCAATGGGGTTTTGCTCATGTGCCAGCAACCACTGTTTAATCTGCATAAATTCAATTTCTCCCTTTTGCTGCTGCAGTGTATCACCGGCATAACCCCCAATACCAGAAGCGGCTACTACCCGATGACAGGGAATAACCAGAGGAAAAGGATTATTTCGACAGGCATTACCCACGGCCTTGGCACTGCTGCCCAGTTGTGCTGCCAGAGCACCATAGGTTTTCACTTCTCCGGAGGGGATCTGCATCAGCGCCAGCTAGACCTTTTGCTGAAAAGCCGTTGCGCCATTCATCTGACAGGATAAAGAAAAATTAAAACCAGGCTGTTGGAAATAGTGATTAAGCTGTTGTTCTATCACCTGAGCAAACGGTAAGGGATCAATCGTTTGCTGAAAATCTGTCGTGTACTGTATGTGATGGATTGTCTTATCCGTATAAGTAATATTCAGAAATAAGCTGTTAAACGGAAGAGCAAAAAAAAGGGACCGCTGTCTGAACAGGGGGCCCTTTTTTTTTAAAGTGTTCATTTAAGAACTCGCCGCCGGGTAAACTTAACTCAGCTTTTCTTTAATACGTGCTGCCTTACCGCGCAGTTCACGCAGATGATACAGCTTGGAACGACGCACATCACCGCGACGCTTGACATTAATGCTGTCAATCATTGGACTGTGAGTCTGAAAAACCCGCTCAACACCTTCACCATAAGAAATCTTACGGACAGTGAAAGCCGAGTTTAAACCACGGTTACGTACACCGATAACCACGCCTTCAAAAGCCTGGATACGCTCACGGTCACCTTCTTTTACTTTTACGTTTACAACCACTGTGTCACCAGGGCCAAACTTGGGTACTTCACGTCCCATTTGTTCTGCGTTTATAGCATCAATTATCTTACTCATTGCTTTGCTCCGATTTCCTTAGGCCCTGAAACCCAGGGATTGTCAATAAAAATATCTAAAGTATTAATTTTGTTCCTTAATAAACTCATCCAGCAAACGCTGCTCCAGTTCATTAAGTTCCCGATTGGCTAATAAATCAGGACGTCTTTGCCAGGTGCGTCCCAGAGATTGCTTAAGACGCCACTTTTCAATTTTTTTATGGTCACCGCTGAGTAACACCGGCGGCACTCTATCGCCCTCAAAATCTTCCGGGCGGGTATAATGGGGATGATCCAGCAGACCCGCATAAAATGAGTCATTACTGGCGGATTCATTATGCCCCAGCGCACCGGGTAATAACCGAATCAGACTGTCAATCAGTACCATGGCCGGCAGTTCACCACCGCTGAGTACATAATCGCCAATGGAACACTCATAATCCACATAATGTTCAATCAGACGTTCGTCCACCCCTTCGTATCGACCGGCCAGTAATATCAGCTGCTCGTTATTAGTGAGTGCCTTAACAATATTCTGTGTTAAAGGCTGTCCCTGGGGAGACAGATAAACAACCTTCGGCTGTTTATAGTTGCTGTTTACTTTTACAGAAAGTATGGCCTCTTTAAGCGGCTCAACTTTCATTAACATACCCGGGCCGCCGCCATAAGGCCGGTCATCCACGGTTTTGTGTCTGTCTGTAGTAAAATCTCTGGGATTGGTCAGCCCCAGTTCAATTAAACCATTGCGTATTGCTCTGCCGGTAATACCCTGTTTGATGGCTTCAAACATCTCCGGGAACAAAGTAATCACATCAATTCTTTTTATTTGCGCTTCAGTATTGCGCATCACTTATGTGTCCGACCGTATCCGTTAATCGGAATTCCAGTCTACGGTAATCGTGCCGGCATCCAGATCCACCTGCTCGATAAAGTGGTCCAGTACAAAAGGAATTAAAATTTCTTCACTGCTTTTCTGGCTTGCGCTATTAGTCTTAATAACTAATACATCATTAGCCGCAGTTTCCATTAAACGGGTGACCTGTCCCAGTTCAATGCCTTCAAGATTTTTTACAGTCATGCCTATTAAGTCAGACCAGTAATATTCATCTTTACCTGCCGGTTTAAAGTCAGAACGGTAAACCGCCAGTTCAGCGCCTATCAGGCTGGCTGCAATTTCCCGGTTATCATAACCGGTAAAGTGGGCAATAACCCCCTTGCCATGTGCCTTGCCGCTGTCCAGTTTAATATCCTGCCACCCTTCCCGTTTATTGCGTCGGATTTTTAACGCCGGGTAGTGAATGATATTGTCCCTGGGTTCGGTAAAGGAATAGAGTTTTAACCATCCCTTAACACCGTAGTAGCCGGTAATTTTTGCCAGAATATGAAGTTGTTCCGCTTTTTCAGACATAAACTGCTATCCTGTCGGACTTCCGGCAAAAACTGAAAACAGGCTTTAGCTTGCTTTCCTGAACTCTTTGAGCAGAGATGAAACACGCTCAGAAGTCTGTGCGCCCTGGCCAATCCAGTGATCGACACGGTCAGTTTTAACTTCCAAACGGACTTCGTTGCCACGAGCCATTGGGTTGAAATAGCCTACTTTTTCGATAAAACGACCATCACGAGCTGAACGGCTGTCCGTTACAACGATCTGGTAAAATGGGCTTTTCTTGGCACCGCCACGAGCGAGACGTATAGTAACCATTTAAATATATTCCTCAAAATTCAATAACTTACAGAAAATTCTGTATCTGTGCAGACAAACCTGGAACTTGCATTTTAAGCACCAAGGTAATTAATGAAAGTGGTATTAAAACCAGCTTCTGCCTGTACGTACTTAAAGCCTGCTCAGAAAAGACGGGCATTTTACTCTAAAAAGCTGTGTAGATAAAGTGTTTTAGGGATTTATTTTGCTTTATTTTCAATGGCTGTCAGAGCCTTCTAGAACGGCATTTTTCCCATGCCACCACCGCCCATTCCAGGGGGCATTCTGCCTTTCAGGCTGCGCATCATATTCTTCATGCCGCCTTTGGAAAATTTCTTCATCATTTTCTGCATCTGTTTAAACTGTTTCAGCAGACGATTCAGATCCTGGATCTGGGTACCAGAGCCGGTGGCAATACGTTTTTTTCGGGAGCCTTTTATCAGTTCAGGGCGCTGCCGTTCCGCTGGTGTCATGGAATTAATCATGGCCTCAATTTTAACCAGCTCTTTATCATTGACCTGGTTTTTTACCTGTGCAGGCACATCACTGACACCGGGCAGCTTATCCATTAAACCTGCCATACCGCCCATTTTTTTCATTTGCAGGATCTGATCCCGAAAATCATCCAGATCAAAGTTTTTGCCTTTTTTAATCTTTTTCGCCAGGCGGGCCGCTTTTTTATGGTCAACTTTCTGCTGGGCTTCTTCTACCAGAGAGAGAATATCTCCCATACCCAGAATACGGGAAGCTAGGCGGTCAGGGTGAAAAGCTTCCAGAGCATCCACTTTTTCACCTACACCCATAAACTTAATGGGCTTGCCGGTGATCTGACGAATAGACAGTGCGGCACCACCACGGGCATCACCATCGGTCTTGGTCAGAATGACACCAGTCAGCTCCAGTGCTTCGTTAAAGGCTTTGGCCGTATTGGCCGCATCCTGACCGGTCATACTGTCTACTACAAACAGGGTTTCTACCGGGTTAATGGCCTGATGCAGGCGTTTAATCTCGCCCATCATCTCGTCATCAATATGCAGACGACCGGCGGTATCGACTATGACCACATCAATATGATGCTTACGGGCATAATCAATGGCATTACGGCCGATGTCCACCGGATCCTGAGTAGTATCACTGGGGAAAAACTCGACATCCACTTCTTTAGCCAGAGTAGCCAACTGCTCAATCGCCGCAGGACGATAGATGTCAGCACTGGTCACCAGCACGGATTTTTTATCCTGTTTTAATAACCGGGACAGCTTGGCTACACTGCTGGTTTTACCAGACCCCTGCAGACCGGCCATTAAGATAACCGCCGGCGGCTGAACATTCAGGTTCAGGGCGTCATTGGTCTCCCCCATCATGGTGACCAGTTCATCATTGACAATCTTGATAAAGGCCTGGCCGGGGGTAATGCTTTCTATTACTTCCTTGCCAATTGCACGAGCTTTAACATGTTCAATAAACTCTTTGACCACCGGCAGGGCGACATCCGCCTCCAGCAGTGCCATACGTACTTCGCGCAGAGTATCTTTAATATTATCTTCTGATAAGCGTCCCTGACCGCGCAGGTTTTTGACCGTTTTGGCCAAGCGTTCCGTTAATCCGTCGAACATAGTGACTGGTTTACCTTAATTTATAAATATGGATTTAGATTTTAGTTTTGTAATCAGGGTGATCCTAAAAATACGCTATAATAACATGTTGCCATAAGAGTTAAAGCATCCTATGATATAGTTTTTTCCAATTAATACAAACTGCTTGGGATTTATGTTTATATCAGGTTTATTTACCGGTTTTCTTTATCTGGCATCAGGTGCCTGGTTAGGTTTTAACCTTTTAAATGCCAATATTGTTCAGGACAAGCCCAATAAAAACATTATTATTATTGGCTTTATCGCTCTGCTCCTGCATGCGATTATTCTGTTTTCCAGTACCATTACCTCCAGTGGTTTAAACCCATCGTTTGTGAACAGCTTTTCCCTGGTTTCCTGGCTGGTGGTCCTGCTGTATCTGACCGCTGAATTTCGCAAACCGGTGGAAACACTGGGCACCCTGATTTTTCCTATTGCAGCTATTGCTGTTTTTTTACAATTATTCTGGCCGCACGAATCCACAGTTTCCGGATTGAGCTTTGAACTGCAGGTTCATATTCTGCTGTCTTTACTGGCTTATGGTCTGCTGGCTATTGCCGCCGGACAGTCTATTTTACTGCTGATCCAGACTCATTATTTAAAAAACAGACATCCCGGTGGATTTATTCGCTCCCTGCCCCCTCTGCAAAGCATGGAAACCCTGCTGTTTCAAATTATCAAGGTCGGCTTTATATTATTATCTTTTGCTCTGCTCAGCGGTTTTATTTTTCTGGATGATATTTTTGCCCAGCACCTGGTGCATAAGACTGTATTATCTATCATTGCCTGGCTGTTATTTGCCATTTTACTCTGGGGACGCGGTCATTTCGGCTGGCGGGGTAAAAAAGCCATTCATTTTACTCTGGGCGGATTTGCCTTTCTGATGCTTGCCTATTTCGGCAGTAAAATGGTGCTGGAAATCATTCTGCACAAAATCTGATATCCGGTCTGATACTTACTTTCTACAGGCGGCCTGAACCTTGAATGACATCCCGATTGGAATTCTTTTTACTATCCTTGGTGTACTGATCGTTTTATCCGGTTTTTTCTCCGGCTCTGAAACCGCACTGGTCAGTCTTAACCGTTATCGTCTCAAGCATCTGGTGCAATCCGGTCATCGTGGTGCTCAGATTGCCAGTGCCCTGCTGGAACGTCCGGATCGGCTGTTTGGACTGATCCTGATTTTTAATAATTTTGTTAATATTCTGGCCTCTGCCATTGCCACTGTTATCGGCATGCAGTTGTTCGGTGAAGCAGGCATTGCCATAGCCACCGGTATTCTGACCTTTGTTATCCTGGTTTTTTCTGAAGTCAGTCCCAAAACCTATGCCGCACAGAACCCGGAACGTTTTGGTTTTCCTGCCGCCTATGTCCTTAAAACCTTAATGTGGCTGTTTTATCCTCTGGTATTAGGGATCAATACCATAACTAACGGTCTGCTGTCTTTATTAGGTATCCATAAACCAGGCAATAATGATTCCCTCAGTCCGGAGGAATTACGTACTATTGTGAATGAAACCGGCTCCATGATCCCGGTTAAACACCAGAAAATGCTGCTTAATATTCTGGATCTTGAAGCGGTACGAGTAGAAGACATTATGGTCAGCCGGAATGATATTGTCGGCATTGATATGGAAGATGAATGGGAAGTCATACTCAATGACCTGACCAATAGTCTGCATACCCGCCTGCCGGTTTTTGAAGCTGATATAAACCATACCTTTGGTTTTTTACACCTGCGCAAGGCACTGTCCGTTATTTCCAGCCCTGAAGCAGGAAAAGAAGCCTTAAGAAAAGTCATTGCCCCATGTTATTTTATTCCCGAGGCCACGCCTCTGAACAAGCAACTGCTTAATTTTCAGCATAATAAACGCCGCACGGCTCTAGTGGTTGGCGAGTATGGTGATATTCAGGGACTGGTGACACTGGAAGATATTCTGGAAGAAATTGTGGGAGAGTTTACCACTGATCCTTCCGATACCCTGATGAAAGAACTTCATCCACAGGAAGATGGTACCGTCCTAGTGGACGGCAGTGCTAATATTCGGGAGCTTAACCGTATTATGCACTGGTTTTTACCGACAAGGGGGGCTAAAACCATTAACGGCCTGATCCTGGAATACCTGGAATCCATTCCTGAACCCGGCACCAGTGTGCTCATCGATGACTACCCCATTGAAATTCTTCAAATCAACGGCAATACGGTTAAAACCGTTAAAATATCTCCACGCCTGCATCAGCAGTCAGCTTACAATACGACTCAAACAGAAAGCCAAACATAAATGTAACTGCTCAACGTGTTTAGATTTTGTGCTAGTTCAAGGCTTTTTCGCACGGAAAATGTGAGCGTATATCAATACGTGACCATTTGAGTACGAAAATAACGCATCTCTTACCTACAAGAGTGGCACAAAAGATGAATACGCTGAGTAGTTACAGATAAACTTTGTGAACCAGAGCATAGAAAATCCTCTTATTTGAACTATATTTAGATTCAAAAGTTTATTGTAATCATTAATTATCAGTATTAAATTGAAGGACCGACAACATTGTCCCAGGTAAGCCTGTTATTTAAAGACCGGATCTTAAGTATCCACCAGTTAAACCAGCACCAGGAATTTTTAATCGGTCACGCTCCGGACTGTGATATTCATATCGACAGCCTTGCGGTTAAAGAACATCATGCCAGTATTTCCTATATGGCCGGTAATCACAGCTATAAGATAACACCTGTGGATGACAGTGCTGACATTTTTATTAAAAACCAGCCGGTTGAAAGCGAAACCGAATTATCTGACGGTGACCATATTAAACTGGGCAAACACACCCTGATATTTACCTTTGATGAACGTAACGAAAAACATAAGGCCGTCCCCAGAGAACCGGAAAAGCCCATTACACATACCGGTACCGGCTGGATACAATACCTTAACGGCAGCAAGCTTGGGAATACTCAGCAGATTAAACAGAATATGATGAATATTGCGGATGACAGCGGTAAGCATGTGGCCCTGATTTCCAATCGTCATGATGGCTTTTACCTTTCCTGGCTGCAGGGGAAACCACCTAAAGTCAATAAAAAAAGCATTGGTGAAAAAAGTTTCAGGCTGGACAATAACAGCTATATTGCAGTGGGAAAAACCAATGTACTGTTTTATATTGATTAGAAAAACCTGATCCTGTGTCATTTACGACATGGCTATTAACGCTTCGGAAAGATTTTTAACGGCAATTACTTCCATGCCTTCCAGCTTTGATTTAGGGCGGTTTGAAAACGGCACAATGGCCTTTTTAAAACCATGTTTGGCGGCTTCATACAGACGTTCCTGACCACTGGGTACCGGGCGGATTTCACCGGAAAGACCGACTTCACCAAAGACCACCAGCTCCGGCGATAAAATCCGGTTTCTGAAACTGGACACAATAGCCAGCAGCAGGGCCAGGTCTGCAGAGGTTTCATTAACCTTAACGCCGCCGACCACATTGGCAAACACATCCTGATCACCAACCTGCAGACCACCATGACGATGCAGCACAGCCAGCAGCATAGCCAGACGGTTCTGATCCAGCCCCACCGCCACACGCCGGGGATGACTTAATTGCGAATCATCCACCAGCGCCTGGATTTCAACCAGCAGAGGACGTGTGCCTTCCCATATCACCATAACCACACTGCCGGCACTGACTTCTTCACTGCGGGAAAGAAAAATAGCTGAAGGGTTTTTTACTTCCAGCAGCCCCCTATCCGTCATGGCAAACACCCCCAGCTCATTAACCGCGCCAAAGCGGTTTTTCTGCACACGCAGGGTTCTGAAACGGCTGTCATTATTGCCCTCAAGCATAATAGAACAGTCAATCATATGTTCCAGCACCTTGGGGCCGGCCAGGTTTCCATCCTTGGTGACATGGCCAATTAAAAACACAGCGATATTATTCTGCTTGGCAAAGCGGGTCAGATAAGCGGCACTTTCACGCACCTGAGAGACACCGCCCGGTGCCGACTGGATATCTTCCACATGCACAACCTGAATGGAATCCACCACCAGAATCCTGGGCTTAAGCTTACGTGCCGTTTCGCAAATGGCTTCAACACTGGTTTCTGATAACAGCTGGAGATTTTTATCCGGCAGACCCAGGCGTTTAGCCCGCATAGCCACCTGCTGTAATGATTCTTCACCGGTAACATACAGTGCCGGCATACGTTCTGCCAGTTCACATAAGGCCTGTAACAACAGGGTACTTTTTCCGGCACCGGGATGACCGCCAATCAGAACTGCAGAACCCGCTACAATACCGCCGCCCAGAACCCTGTCCAGCTCCTGTGAACCGGTATGGATGCGGGGCAGTTTTTCCAGGTTGATCTGATCCAGTGTCTGTACTTCAGACAGGTGGCCACTATAACCTTCATGACGGGGGAGTTTATTATGTCTGGATGCTGCCTGTGCAATGGTTTCGGTCAGACAATTCCAGTTACCGCATTCACTGCACTGTCCCTGCCATTTGCTATGCTCTGCACCGCACTCGCTGCAGACATACACTGATTTTATTTTTGCCACTAAGTATTTTCCATAACAGGTTGTAGGTTTTATGGTGAAGTTTATCAGTTTTTGAGCTTGGGGATTACCTTTATCTATATAAGAATATTAGCAAATGATGTTTTAATTATATTCAATCTGTATTATTATAGATGTTAACAATACATAACCGGGTTTTAAAACCGGTCATTATAAAAAATAACACATAAACCGTATTGTTCCTAACACATATTATGGTATCCAAAGGAGAGTATTATGGAACTTTTTTCAGATCAGTGGATGAAAAAATTCATGGATGAATGGAATAATGAAAATAACCTGTCAGGAGCTCTGGAAAAAATAGGTTTCAGTTCTACTATCGCCTATGGCTTTGATGGTGATGAGCAGCCTCGTGGAGTCATTAATGTTGAAAACGGCATGGCCATATCTGCCGGAAGTTATAACGGTGAACAGGCCAACTGGGATTTGCGCGCCAGAGAAACGGCCTGGAAAGAGTGGATGCAAAAAGAAATGGGCATGATGGGACTGGGTGCTGCCTATACCACTCGCAAATTAAAATTTGCCGTTGGCGATTACAAAGCTATGTTGTGGTCTAATAGAACTGGACACTTTAATAAGAGATAATAACAATCAATTATTGAGGTGTCATAATGGGACAGAAACGAACATACAAACAATATTCTAAAGAATATAAAGAAGAA
>JBHNNM010000065.1:0-10340 GCA_048563625.1 Gammaproteobacteria bacterium
TTGATGCCAGAGAAACAAGACTTATTGCAATCTGGAGCCCCAAAGAAAAAAGGCATACATTTTTGGTTACAAATCTGAATGCAGAACAGTTTTCAGCAACAGAAATCAGCCAGCTATATCCTTTACGTTGGCCCGACACTATCAGCAAGTTAAGTCCCCGTATTATGGTCTCCGGTGAGCCAACAGTTCTTAATAATACCGACAATGCCAATAAAATCCGTACACTCTTATTATCTGCCATTCGTTCTGCGGTACTCTGGCATCAGCTGGGCGGCAGCCGCTGGCAGCTGCTGTTTCAACGTAAAAAAATTGTTAATACCGCCAGAAATCTGGCATAAAAAAGCATTCATAAGTACAGCACTGAACTTTTAAAATTCAATTCTGTCTATAACAGCAAATTAGCCCCTGTCTTCTTCTCCCTGCTTCGCTCCTGCAGAAAGGTGAAGATAGAGACTAATATTACCCTTATACTTGTTTTTTACCTTTTTATACCAAAATTAACAGACATATCCTGTTCCCTTGAAATGGAAATATAAGGATATCAATTCAATATTTTAGAGATGAACAATAAAACACTATGAGTCTATTTCAGCAGATCACACAAGCTAAAGATTGCTTAAGAAAAAAAATTATTGGCCAGGATGCCCTGGTCAATAAACTGTTTATTGCCCTGCTTGCCGACGGACATTTACTGGTCGAAGGAGCACCGGGACTGGCCAAAACCAGAGCCATTAAAGAACTCGGCGATTTAATTGAGGCTGATTTCCACCGGGTACAGTTTACCCCAGATCTCTTGCCTGTGGATTTAACCGGTACGGAAATTTACCGCCCCCAAGACGGCAGCTTCCACTTTCAGCAGGGGCCTTTATTTCACAACCTGTTACTGGCCGATGAAATTAACCGCGCACCAGCTAAAGTTCAGTCCGCACTGCTGGAGGCTATGGCAGAAAAACAGATCACCATTGGTAGAAAGACCTATCCCCTGCCCAAACTGTTTATGGTGATGGCTACCCAGAACCCTATTGAACAGGAAGGCACTTATCCTCTGCCGGAAGCACAGCTGGATCGTTTTTTAATGCATATCCGCATTGACTATCCGGAACAAAGTGCTGAAAAATCCATTCTGGCTCTAAACCGTCAGGAAGCTCAGCAGGATCTCGTTAACACCTCAGGCAGCAAAAATACTGATGAGGATAAATTTGTTATTTCCCAGCAGGTACTGTTTGCCGCCCGTCATGAAATATTAAATATTCATATGAGTCCAGAGGTGGAAGACTATCTGCTTAAAATTATTCTGGCAACCAGAAATCCGAAACCTTATGATGAGACACTTGCCAACTGGGTAAACTATGGCGTTAGCCCTAGAGCAACTATTGCACTGGACCGATGTACCAGGGCACATGCCTGGTTATCCGGTAAGGACTATGTTGCACCGTCAGATATACAGGCCGTAGTAGCCGATATTTTCCGGCACCGGATTTTATTATCCTTTGAAGCCGAAGCAAACGGCATTGACCCGGATTATTTTATCAGTAAATTACTGGGCTATATTGCAGTTCCCTAAAGGCGGGTCAATATGAGTTTGTGGCAAGCACTTTTTAATACACAGGATCATTCCGCCAGTACCGAGGGTATGACTCATGCCTCCGGTATTGCTCAGGAAGGATCCGAAAACCGGGCAACCCATGTGGATCTGCAGGGTTTGATTCACCTGCGTTTTCATTCATCCCAGATTGCCTTGGGATCACAGCGCAAGGCCTTTTCTGCCCTGGCCGGTCAATACATGTCCCCTTTTAAGGGACGCGGTCTGAATTTTGATGAGGTACGCCCTTATCAGCCCGGCGATGATATACGCAATATCGACTGGAATGTCACCGCCCGCACTGACCGGGTACACACAAAGGTTTTTAAGGAAGAGCGGGAACGTCCGGTCTTTATTGTAGTTGATCTCAGCCACAGTATGTATTTTGGTACCCGCCATTGTCTTAAATCAGTGACGGCAGCCAAGGCCGCAGCTCTATTTGCCTGGGCCGGAGCCGATAATCATAATCGAATTGGCGGTGTGGTATTTAATGACTCTGATCATCGGGAAATGCGTCCTAGGGGTGGTCATCAGGGGGTATTACGTTATCTGAAAATGCTGACTGATTTTCATAATGCGCCCCTGGAAAATAAAGTATCAGAAACGGACAGTTTCAATAATGAAGCTCCCGGTGTAAGCAATAGCCACAATATCAATTTTAACCGTGAATTTTTATTTGCCCGGTTACAGAAACTCATTCATCCCGGCAGTATTGTATTATTTGCCAGTGACTTTATGAATACTACGGAAACCGCTTTAAAACACATTCGACATATCGCCCGTCACAATGATTTATTAATGGCGCATATTTATGATCCCATTGAAGCCGAGCTGCCCCCGGTTGGCCGCTATGCCATCAGTGACGGTGAACATTACCAGCAAATTAATACCGGCGATCCATCCCTGCGCCAGGCCTTTCATCAATCCTTCAGCCATAAGGAGCAGGAAATAGAACAGTTCTGTATACACAACCAGAGTAATCTGATTAAACTGGCTACTTACGACAAAGTGCCGGAACGCTTTATTGCCACCTTGGGCAGAGACACTACTACTCGCAGAATTGCCAGGAGTCGCCATTAATGCCTGTTACGCCCAATAATCCAGTTATGACACCAGCCGCACCGGGAAACGGTTTTGATCCGGCACAACTGGCCGATATTCATTTACCACAAGCTGTCAGTTTCTGGCCCATTGCACCGGGCTGGTGGTTCAGCCTCGGGGTACTGGTCATTCTACTTATCGCCATCTGGTTATGGAAAAAACAGCATGACCGGGATCCGGCCGTGCTGGAAAGCCGTCGTTTAAAACGCCTGAAAACTGAAGCACAAAAAGAACTGGAAAGCCTTGAACAGCAATTCAGAGAACACAACAATGCCCATCAGAGCATAGAAGCCCTGTCGGTTTTTCTGCGTCGTTTTGTCCTGTCCGTTTACCAGCGGGAACAGGTCGCTTCGCTGACTGATGAACAGTGGCTGAAACTGCTGGATCAGCTATCCGGGACAGAGGACTTTTCCAGCCGGTTTAAAGAATTATTGCTTGAAGCGCCCTATCAGGCACCGGGCAAAGTCATTGATACCCAATTACTGGAACAGTTATTTGCTGCCACAAAATCTTTGCTGGACAGAACCTTACAACAAAAGCTGAGCTCACAGAAAGCTTCCGGAGGCCAGCATGTATAGTTTTGACTGGCCCTGGATGTTCCTGCTTCTGCCCTTACCTCTGCTGGTTTACTGGTTCAGCAAACCCTTAGCCAGTACTCAGTCAAAAGCATTAAAGGTTCCGTTTTACGATAAAATAAATCAGCTTGGCCGCCAGACACAATCGGCCGGTAAAGCCCGTTTTTCCCTGACACTGATACTGGCTTTACTGGCCTGGATATTATTGATCACCGCCAGTGCCCAGCCCAAATGGTCCGGAGAAGCCATATCCATTCCTGTCAGCGGCCGTGATTTAATGCTGGCGGTGGATATTTCCGGCAGTATGGAACTGACCGATATGTTTTTTGCCCAGGATGCGGTGGACAGACTGACTGCAGTAAAAGCCGTTCTGCTGCCTTTTATTAAGCAGCGCAAAGGCGATCGGATCGGACTGATTCTATTTGGCGATCATGCTTATCTGCAGACCCCTTTAACTTTTGACCGTAAAACTATTGAACGTTTGCTGCTCGAATCTTTTATCGGCATGGCCGGACAACGAGCCACGGCAATTGGTGATGCCATTGGTCTGGCCGTTAAACGCCTGAAGGATTTGCCCGCTTCTCAAAGCGAATCCAGGGTATTAATCCTGCTCACTGACGGTTCAAATAACGCCGGAATTGCGCCTTTAACCGCTGCAAAACTTGCCAAACAGATTGGTATTAAAATTTATACCATTGGCTTTGGTGCTGATGGAATGATCGTGCGCTCCTTTTTTGGCCGGCAGCGGGTTAATCCATCCAGAGATCTGGATGAAAAAACCCTAAAGGAAATTGCCCGCATTACCGGCGGCCAGTATTTTCGTGCCAGAGACACCCGGGAACTACAGAAAATTTACCAGACCCTGGATCAACTAGAAGCGGTTGAATCCGATAACCTGACTTATCGTCCGACTAAATCCCTGTTTCATCTGCCGCTGAGTCTGGCCTTTGTACTGGCCGTTATTGTATATTTACTGCGCCAGTTTTATCAGCCCTTTTATAGTCAGAAGGGAGGTCAATAATGTTAGCCGATTTTCATTTTTTACGACCTGAGTGGCTGCTGGCTGTCCCTGTAGTAGCTATTATACTGATCCTGTTTTATCGTCGTTCCAGACAGAGTATCGGCTGGGAAAAAGTCTGTGATCCAGCCCTGTTGAACTTTCAGCTGACCCGTACCAGAGAAGTCGTTGGTTCTACTTCACGCCTGTTGATATGGCTGGTACCTTTAATGTTTTTAATAACCATTATCGCCCTGGCCGGTCCAAGCTGGCAGAAAAAGGATCAACCAATCTTCCAGAAAGATTCCGCTCTGGTTATTGTGCTTGATCTGTCCCTGTCCATGAATGCAAGGGATGTTAAACCCTCTCGTCTGGAAAGAGCCAAGCTTAAAATTATTGATATTTTAAAACAGAAAAAAGAAGGACAGACCGCCCTGGTGGCCTATGCCGGTGATGCCCATACGGTTAGTCCCTTAACCATTGATAACAAGACCATTATTTCCCTGCTGCCGGCTCTGGACTCTTCCATTATGCCTCTGTCCGGATCACATGCTGCAGATGCTATAAAAACAGCCAAAGAACTTTTGGTGAATGCCGGTTACAGCCGGGGGGATATTTTATTATTTACCGATGGTATTGATGCTTCTGAACAGCAGAAAATGAAACAACTGGTTAAACAACTTGAACAACAGGGCTATCATACCTCTGTTATCGGTATCGGCACTCAGGCCGGCTCCCCTATCCCCATTCCCGGTCAGGGAGGTTTTATCAAGGATCGCTCCGGCCAGGTTATTTTAAGTAAACTGGAAGAACAGCCTTTAAAGGCCATTGATCAGGCCGGAGGTGGTTTTTATCATCTCCTGTCACTGGATGACAGTGACTTTAAGGAGATTCTGGAACAGAAGTTTATTGATAAGGATAAAGTTAAACAGCAGGATGAAGAACTGGAGCAATGGATTGATGCCGGGGCTTATGTCACACTGCTGGTTATACCACTGGCCTTATTTATGTTTCGTAAGGGTGTACTCAGTCTATTAGTGGGTTCCTTACTGGTTTCATCCTTGCTGTTGCCGGCCTTTTACAGTACTCCGGTTATGGCAGAACCTTTATCTGAAGCTGCTGCTAAAACAGCTTCTGCTCAGCAACCCGGCAAGTCCGGTTTTAACTGGAATGATCTCTGGCTGACTCCGGATCAGCAAGCCGATAAAAGTTTTAAGGCACAGAACTATCAACAGGCGGCAGAAACCTTTAAAGATCCGCTCTGGAAAGCCTCTGCTTATTATCGCGCCGGTAAATATGAACAGGCCTTACAGCAATACAGCCAGTTTGACAGCGCTGATGCCTTATACAATAAGGGTAATTCCTTGGCCAATCTGCAGAAGTTCCCGGACGCCATTAAGGCTTATGAGCAGGCCTTAAAACAAAACCCGGAACTAAAGGATGCTAAAAAGAATCTTGAGTACCTGAAAAAACTTCTGGAACAGCAAAAACAGCAGTCCGGACAGAACTCTCAGGACCAGCAGGATCAGGAACAACAGAAAGATGCCGGGAAGAACCAGGATAAGTCTGAAAATTCCGAATCCAAGTCAAAATCTGACTCACAACAGGAGTCCCCTAAACAGGATAAAAATCAGGAACAGAAAGACCAGTCTTCTGAACAGCAACAGCAGGCGGATCAAAATGCTCAGCAGGAAAACAGGGATCAGCAATCCCAGCAGCCGCAACAGGCACAACAGCCTGACAGCGCTGAGGAGATTGAAAAAGCCAGAAAGCAGGCTGCACAGGCTCAGAAGGATCAGGAAAAAGAGCAACACAATGAGCAGGCACAGGCTCCAGCCGATGTTATGTCTCAGCTCAGCCAGGAAGAACAGCAATCCATGAAACAGTGGTTACAGCGGATCCCGGACAACCCCGGGGAACTGCTGAGAATTAAATTCAGGAATAATACATTGATAAAACAAAGACAACAGCAAAGTCCGCAACAATACGAGGGTAACCCATGGTAAGAAATACGCTTAATACATTAATGGGTCTTAAATTGCAGTATATTATGCTCATTTTGCTGATGATCAGTTTCTCTGCCCCCTTATGGGCCGATGTCAGGGCAACAACTGACCGAACCGTAGTGGGTATTGATGAAACCATCACACTGAATATTCAGTCCAAAAACGGTTCCGGATCACCGGATCTGGATGTGCTGAAAAAAGATTTCCAGATTATGGGACAAAGTCAGAGCCAGAATTACAGTTTTATTAACGGCCATGCTTCCAGTACCCAGACCTGGACAATAACACTATTACCCAGATCAACCGGGGAACTGACTATACCTGCCATCAAGGTCGGCAATGAACAGACTAAACCGATACCCTTGGTCATTCAGAAACAGTCCACAACACCTGCACTGGACGGCAAGGAGGTTTTTTTAAAGCTGCACTTATCCACTGAAGACAGTATCTATGTACAGCAACAGATCCTGCTGACCGTGCACCTGTATCATCGTATCCGACTGGCCAATGCCACCTTAACTGATCTGGAACTGAACAATGCTGTTATTGAAAAACTGGGTAATGACAGTAACTATACTAAGGTGATCGGCAAAAACCGTTACAATGAGATAGAACGTCAATATGCTATTTATCCTCAGCAAAGCGGCACATTAACCATTCCATCACTGACATTTTCTGGTAATAAGGAAATCGGCCAGAGTTTTTCCCTGTTTTTACGTCCCGGACGTCAACTGATCAGGCGTACAGAACCGGTTACTATTAATGTTAAACCCATTCCATCCAGCTATACCGGTCAATACTGGCTGCCTGCCGAGTCAGTGGTACTGGAATCGGAAATTCTGGAAGACACCAGTAACATTAAAGCCGGAGAGGCCATTACCCGGCATATTATTATCCGTGCCACCAATCTTCTGGGGTCTCAGCTTCCGGCCATTAGCATGGCTTCAAACAGCGATTATAAAACCTATCCTGATAAGGAAAAACTCAATAACCAGCTGGTTAACGGTAAGGTTATCGGCAGCCGCAAAGACACCATTGCCATTATCCCCTTACATCCCGGCCAGTTCACCTTGCCTGAAATTAAAGTCAGCTGGTGGAATACCATAACCAATAAGCAGGAAACCGCTATTCTGCCGGCCAGAACACTTAACGCCCTGCCTAATCCTGATATGCAGACTCAGCCGGCTCCCAAACCACCTACACCTGCACCGGTAACCAAACCACAACCGGTTCAGCCAGTTGCCAATAGCACAAAAAGTGATAATTCAATGCCTGAACGCACTGAAAATACCATTGAAAAAATCATTACAGAAGAACCGCACTTTACTAAAAACCGTTGGTTCTGGGTCAGTATGGGCTTACTGGTGTTATGGCTGATAACACTGATATTATGGCTTTCTGCCCGAAAAAAACAGACTGCACCAGCCGTAGCGACAGCCCCCGTACAGAAAGAGTCACACGAGCCTTATTTACAGCGTGTTTATGCCGCCTGCCAGAAAAACAACCCCACAGCCACTCAGGAGGCTCTGGTGCAGTGGGCAAAAATTTACTTTAATCAGCCTTTGCTGGCCGGTTTATCGGACATTATTGAACAGACGGATGATCAGGCTTTAATCAGGGCCATTACCGGCCTTGAGGCATCCAGGTATTCCAGCCATAAACAGAACTGGGAGGGTAAGGAACTGGAAAAAGCCCTGCAGAATTTTATTGCACAACAGAATAAGCGTAAGAACAATGGTAACGGGCAGGTATTAGTAGAGCTAAATCCGTAAAGAACAGCAATATCTGAATTACCCTTCCATACTTATGTCATGGAAGGGTAAACATCATCACTTAAAGATCAGAAGGTGTCCCAAGGGTACGGGTAGATAACTCATTATTAATCATCAGCGTACCATAGCCATCTCCATCCACCAGTTTTAACTTGGCAATAATTTCCATGACTGTGGACTCTTCTTCCACCTGCTCATTGACAAACCACTGTAAAAGATTATAGCTGGCATGGTCTTTTTTCTTTATAGCCTTATTGCTTAATTCATTAAGATTTCGGGTCATAAACTGCTCGTGTTCCAGACTGGCCTGAAAAACATCCAGCAGAGTACCGAATTCTTTGGGTGGCTTGTCAATGGCTTCAAGATTAATGGAACAGCCCTGTTCTATCAGATAATTGTAGATACGGGTAGCATGCTGGTGTTCTTCTTCATACTGCAGTTTAAACCAGTGGGCAGCCCCGTTAAAATCTTTTGAACTGCAATAAGCAGACATGGAAAGGTATAGATAAGCGGAATAGAATTCACGATTCAGCTGTTTAATGAGTTCTTTTCTGATTTTCTTACTTATCATAATTTTTCCTGTAAGCATTTGAGAAATAAAACACAATCATAGACGGGTGACGGGTTAAATTCAATCAAAAACAAATAGTCAGCCTTTTTTAAAATAAGTCACACCTACCAGACCTTTGAAATGATCATCAGATGTTATCAGTTCTGCCATCTCATTTTGTGCAGTAGCATAAATAATAGCATCTGCAAAAGACAGTTTATGCAGTGCTGATAAGTCAGCCGCTAGTAAAGCAATAGAAGTTGTTAAAGCAAGCACTTGTCCTTGTTCAGTTAATGCAATGGCCTTCAGAGCTGATTGTTTTCCTTTAAACCGATATGCCCATTTATAGAGTTCAAATTGTACGGATGTTGGAACTATAACCGCTTCAATATCAAGCATATAAGGCTCATACTTATCAGAAAGAACCCCATTTGTCAGCCACTCAATCCAGCCACAGGTATCCACCAAATGGGTCATATACTACGTTCCTGGCGATCTCTGTAATCATCAGAATTATAACTTCCAATATCAGAAAAAGAGCCTCTGGCATCTTTAATAGATTGAACTGGAACCATTTCTATTACATTACCAATCGTAATTAAAGAAAAACGTTGTCCTGGTTTTAAATTCAGGGCTTCTCTAATTGCTTTAGGTATAGCTAACTGGAATTTACTGGATAATTTTGCTGAAATCATACCCACCTATTTTTACATTATATTATCGATAGATAATTAGTAAGATTATAATCGACTTCTAGCAAACAATCTATTTTTTTATGGGTGATGTATTGAAGTTGAAAGTTGCAGGAAGAAATATCTTCCTGCTTGTACAGGCTGTTACTGCAGAACCGGACGGGCATTAACTGGCTGAACTGGACGATTATTAGGATGATGCATGACTTTCTTAAAAGCATCAATCTGTGCTTTGGATGCCGTAACGGTATCTTTCATCACAAACCAGCGAACCCCTTCACTGCAGGGCGGTGTGGTTAAGGAACCGTTAAAACGGTAGTAATCTTTGTTTTCAGGCAGGGTTTTATTAACATCAAGCTCTGCGCTTAAAGCCGTTTTATCACCTGCATGGGCAGGCAGTTGTTTCCAGGCGCTTTCCAGTACTGAATTGGAAGCACCTTCTTCAATCATAACCGCAACTACGGCCAGATTACCGTCTTTATCTGCATGAACCAGATGGGCTTCCATAGGATAGGAAATACCCTTGATCATATTCTCACTGGGCGCGTGGAAATGAAACTGCAGTAGATTAAACGTATCATTATCAATAGTGATACTGCTGCCCTTTTTATAATTGATCTGGACAGTATGACCATTATTCAGAATCTCATGTCCACCACTTTTGTAATTAAAGTCGATAGGCTGCAGTTCCGCTTCAATAAAACCCTGCAAATTAATGGGAGACTGGTTTTTACCCGCACAGGCACTGTATTCCGGGGTTAGTTGTGCCCAGTGAGTAGGGCCGCTTTCACCTTCATAGCCCCAGTGATGACCACCGGAAGCCAGAACCGAACCGCTTAACAGCATAGCTGCACCTAATATCAGTTTTTTCATGTTTTAACTTGTCCTTTAACTAAAATTAAAAATAAAATAGATAAATACCATAAGACTAAAATAAACATTATAAGGCTCTTCTCCGCTCTGATGAGTGAAGAAAGATGCTAATACTCACAAAACCTGTTGAAATATAAAGCTTCTGACAGTTTTATAAGCAATAGGTAATATGAGTATCAACATCTCACCCAC
>JBHNNM010000066.1:0-10148 GCA_048563625.1 Gammaproteobacteria bacterium
ATATCAGGGGAATGTTCACAAATTCGCCCCAGAGTTGCTTTCATCTGTTGATTCATATGCCCGAATAATTCAATGATTTCAAAAGCACTGGACTGATTTAAGTCTTCCGAATCATTAGAATGAAGCGTATTTTCATCCATAATGGAATAAGAAAAAATAGCATTATCATCAATTCGATAATACTGCCTGCGGTCATTTATATTATTGTTATTCATATTATTTTTTAATCATAAGTCATAGTTCAGGCGATTTAAAATTGTATAAAACTTGGCAGCTCTTCAATTGAATCCTCTATACCCTGCTCCTGGGTACTATCCGGCCTGGAATTATCTTCAGGCTGAACAGGCTTGTTGCCTGTCGTAGTTTTATTACCTGATGCCGGCTTTGATGTCGAAGCTTTGACTGATTTCTGTTTTGACGGATTCTGCGGTTCCGCTCCAGGTGCGGTCGATTCTGCAGAGGTATTTTTATCAGCAGGCTTAATGCCCAGTTCTTCCTTGCTTTTAGAAATAATAATCTCAACCCGTCGGTTCATAGCCCGGTTTTCCGAACTGTCATTGGGTGCCAGCGGCTTCACATCAGCAAAGGCCTGGATACTGAAGCGTTTAGGACTTAAACGGTCATCCATTAATAATTCATGGGTCACCGGCAGCAGCACGAGCAGAAGACAGCTCCCAGTTGGAGCGGAACTGGGCGGTATTAATAGGAATATCATCGGTATGACCCGCCACTGTAATATTACCTGGCGTATGACTGAGTTCTTCAGCAATAATTTCCAGTATTTCGATAAAATCATCCGTCAGTCGTGCTGATCCCGGAGCAAAAGAGCCTTTATCGCGAATACGAATGGTAATGCTCTTATCATTCGCCTCTACATCTATCATGTCAGCCTGAATTTCTTCTTTTAGTGCTGCTTTTAAATGGTCGGCTTTTTCCTTAATAGCCTCTGCCTGAACATCATCAAGTCTTTGTCGTAAGGCATTTAACTGAGCTTCTACCTCAGCCTTTTCCGCCTTAACTTCCTGCAGACGTTTTTTCAGACCTTCAGAATCGGCTTCCGCTTCAGACATATTTTCCATTTTGTCTTTCAGCTCATTTTCTTCTGCCTGTAGTTGTTCCAGCTTCTCAATGAGTTTAAGTTCCTGCATGGTGTCATCCATGGTTTTCTGACGAACTTCATTAATAACTGTAGGCTGAGGAGGGGCGGGACTGAACTCTTTGGCAACAATATTCACCCCCTTGGGAATTTCCACCGCCTTGATATCACGCTGTACACCAAATGCAACTTTCAGTGAACCGGCAATCTGCTTGAACTTCTGCACATCCATTTCTGCAAAGGACAGCAATAGAACAAAGAAACACATTAACAGCGACATCAGATCGGCAAAGGTCAGTACCTAGGCGGGAATACCGGCCGGGCATTTACACTTTTGTTCTTCTTCCATCTAGCAGATACCAGCCGTAGAATATATTTGAAAGACCGGATACATAAGCTATTCCGCTGCCACCGCACGTTTGCCTTCAGGCAGGTAAGTCTGCAGCATTTCACCCATAACCTTGGGATTAATACCTTCCTGAATAGCACCGATAATTTCCAGAATAAGAGACCGGTTCAGGCGCTGCTGATCCGCAATCCAGGCCAGTTTGTCGGCAATGGGAATACACAGGGCATTGGCCAGAACAGCTCCGTACAGGGTAGTTAACAGAGCAACGGCCATAGAGGGTCCAATAGTTTTGATCATCCATATTGGCCAGCATGCCTACCAGACCAATCAGGGTACCAATCATTCCCATGGCCGGACCCATGTCAGCAATTTTCATAAAAAATTTCTGCCCCCACTCGTGGCGTTCTACCGCCAGATTTATATCTTTGGAGAGCATTCTCTGTACAAAGTCCGGTTCATGTCCGTCCACACACAGGCTGATGCCTTTTTGTAGAAACTCATTAGCTATTTCCTGCCCTTCCAATCCTAAAATACCTTCTTTACGAGCAATAGTGGCCAGTTCCACACCTTTTTCAATCAGTTCATTAGGATCATCAGGTTTATTTAAAATGGATTTAAGCATAATCTTAAAGGAGCCGATGGTAACCCCCAGTGGAAACATGGCCATAACAGCAAAAGATGCCCCGCCGAATACCACGAGAATGGATGGAACATTAATAAACAGGACTATGCCACCACTGAGCACCATGGCCACTGCAATAATGCCCAGAGCGCCAACAATACCAATAACCGTTGCTATATCCACAAACTCATTACCTTTTTGCTATTTCCGGTTGAGTGTTTCCGGAATGATTTTCGTATATGATGTCTTATGTATTTTATTTATCATTTTTATTTTAGCAGTTATTTATAATTTAAAAACTTTTTTTCAGATTTTATGGCAATTAATAAAACGATTTTAGTCACCGGCTGTTCTTCCGGCATCGGCCTGTGCTGTGTACAGGAATTAAAACAACACGATTACCGGATTTTTGCCTCGGCACGTAAAACAGAAGACGTGGAACAATTACAGGCTCAAGGATTTGAAACAGTACAGCTGGATTTAGCCAACAGTCGGTCTATAAGGCTGGCAGTAGAACAGGTTCTGGAAAAAACCGGGGGGGCAGTTATATGCCCTGTTTAATAATGCCGCTTATGGTCAACCGGGCGCCGTTGAGGATCTACGCCGGGAAGTATTGCTGGAGCAGTTTGAAACCAATGTATTCGGCACCCAGGAACTTACCAACCTCGTTATTCTTGTTATGCGTCAGTAGGGCTATGGCCGGATTGTTTATAACGGCTCAGTACTGGGCATTATCGCCCTGCCGTTTCGAGGCGCCTATAATGCCTCCAAATACGCCCTGGAAGGCTTAACCGATACCCTCAGACTGGAGCTATATGGCGGCGGTATCGAGGTGTCAATTATTGAACCGGGGCCAATCACCAGTAAATTCAGAAAAAATGCCTTTCTAAAATACCAAGAAAATATTGATAAGGAACAAAGCTTTTTTAAAACCATCTACGAAGGCATGGAAGCCCGCCTGAAAAAAAAGGGCCCCACCGCCCCATTTACCCTGCCACCAGAAGCCGTATTTAAAAAATTACAACACGCCCTGGAAAGCAAACGCCCCAGGCACACTATTACGTCACGTTTCCAACTTATTTATTCGGGACGCTAAAACGAATACTGCCAGCACGGGGGCTGGACTGGGTGTTGAGGAAGGTGTCGAAGGGGGAGAATAAGAGCTGAGCGTTCAGCGTTCAGCGTTCAGAAAGAGCAAGGCATAAAAAAACCTCTCGGTAAAATTACCAGAGAGGTTTTTTATTTATGACTTCAAGCTGTTAATACACAGGAAATAAAGTCATTTATGTACAGGGCTCTTCGCTCTTTCTCAGCGCTGAACGCTGCTCTTAAGCCACTTCCTCAGCCCGAACAACCCGGTCAAAAACCAGTTCGCCATTAGCCCCGACATCCACTTCAATAATATCCCCAGGCATATATTTGCCTGCCAGGATTTCCTGAGCCAGTGGGTTTTCCAGAGACTGCTGGATGGCCCGTTTCAGTGGTCTTGCACCATAGATTGGGTCAAAGCCGGCCTCGGCAATTTTATCCATTGCAGCTTCAGAAACTTCCAGATCCAGTTCTCGATCCGCCAGTCTGTTACGTAAATCCTGCATCTGTATGGTTGCAATTTTACGGATAACATCTTTGGCTAATGGATGGAAGACCACTACATCATCGATACGGTTAATAAACTCGGGTCTGAAGTGTTGTGATACCACTTCCATGACTTCCGTTTTCATAACCTTGTAATCCACTTCCGCTTCTTCACTGTTATGAGCACTGGCTTTTATGCTCAGTTCCTGGATCCTTTGTGAGCCCAGATTGGAAGTCATAATAATAACCGTATTACGGAAGTCCACGGTACGTCCCTGACCATCAGTCAGACGACCATCATCCAGTACCTGCAGAAGGATATTAAACACATCGGGATGTGCTTTTTCCACTTCATCCAGCAGTATCACAGAGTATGGCTTACGCCGTACGGCTTCAGTCAGGTAACCGCCTTCTTCATAGCCGACATAGCCTGGAGGCGCACCGATTAAGCGGGCCACGGCATGTTTTTCCATAAATTCGGACATATCCAGCCGCACCATGGCATCTTCCGTGTCAAACAGGAAGTTAGCCAGGGCCTTGGTTAACTCGGTTTTACCGACACCGGTTGGGCCGAGGAACAGGAATGAACCATTAGGCCGTCTTGGGTCAGACAGTCCGGCACGGGAACGACGAATGGCATTGGCCACCACGCTAACCGCTTCACTTTGTCCGACAACCCGTTCACGCAGTTTTTCTTCCAGATGCAGCAGTTTTTCATTTTCACCTTCTAACATCTTGGCTACGGGAATACCGGTCCATTTGGCGACCACTTCGGCAATTTCTTCCTCAGTGACTGAGTTTCTAAGCAGTTTTGGCTTATCACCGGTATCGAGCATCTCTAATTGTGATGCCATATCCAGCTGCTTTTCCAGTTCCGGAATACGACCGTACTGTAACTCAGACATACGCGCCAGATCACCGGCACGCTGAGCAGTTTCCAGATCCTTACGGGCCTGGTCGAGAGCTTCCTTAATATGCTGGGTTCCCTGTACAGCCGCTTTTTCTGACTTCCAGATCTCATCCAGTTCGGAATATTCACGCTCCAGTTCGGCAATGTCTTCTTCAAGACTTTCCAGACGTTTTTTAGAGGCCGCATCGGATTCCTTGCTCAGAGCTTCACGCTCAATTTTGAGCTGGATCAGGCGGCGTTCTAGTTTGTCCATTTCTTCCGGTTTGGAATCAATTTCCATACGGATACGGCTGGCTGCTTCATCCACCAGATCGATAGCCTTATCAGGCAGTTTACGATCAGTAATATAACGATGGGACAAAGTCGCTGCTGCAACAATCGCCGGATCAGTAATATCTACCCCGTGGTGCACTTCGTATTTCTCTTTCAGACCACGCAGGATAGCAATGGTATCTTCCAGAGTAGGCTCTTCCACCAGTACTTTCTGGAAACGACGTTCCAAGGCGGCATCTTTTTCCATATACTCATGGTATTCATCCAGAGTAGTCGCCCCCACACAGTGCAGTTCACCACGTGCCAGGGCGGGTTTGAGCATATTACCAGCATCCATGGAGCCTTCTGCCTTACCGGCTCCGACCATGGTATGAATTTCGTCAATAAACAGGATAATACTGCCTTCCTGTTTGGACAGATCATTAAGCACTGCTTTTAAACGTTCTTCAAATTCACCACGGAATTTGGCACCGGCAATCAGTGAGCCCATATCCAGGGATAAAATCCGCTTGTGTTTCAGTCCTTCAGGGACTTCGCCGTTGATTATGCGTTGTGCCAGTCCTTCAATAATGGCGGTTTTACCCACACCGGGTTCACCGATTAATACGGGGTTGTTTTTGGTACGACGCTGCAGAACCTGAATGGTACGACGAATTTCATCGTCACGACCAATGACAGGGTCTAATTTACCCTGTTCTGCACGCTCGGTTAAATCAATAGTATATTTTTCCAGCGCCTGACGCTGATCTTCGGCATTGGGATCATTAACGCTCTGGCCTCCGCGCATAGCATCAATAGCTTCCTCAATGGTTTTCTTGTCTGCACCCAGTTTCTGCAGAATACTGCCTAACTGGCCTTTATCTTCCACGGCTGCAAGAATAAACAGCTCGCTGGAGATAAACTGGTCTTTACGCTGCTGGGACAGTTTATCGGTAAGATTTAATAAACGGGTTAATTCAGGTGATACCTGAACATCGCCCGCAGAACCCTCTACACTGGCCATTTGATCCAGTGCCTGGGACAGTTGCGAACGCAATAAATTAATATTGACGTTAGATTGTGTCAGCAGGTGTCTTGCAGTACCCCCTTCCTGATCAAGCAGTGCAATCATCACATGAATTGATTCAATAAACTGATGATCCCGCCCGATAGCAAGGCTCTGGGCATCTGCTATTGCCTGCTGAAATTTGCTTGTTAGTTTATCCATTCTCATTGGTTAGTCTCACTAAATATAAATTTTCTGGTTTTTCTCTAAAAAGATAAATATAGCCTGTGGATAACTTTTTCAACTCCTTTTTGGTTGTTTAATTAAATTATTTTATTTATCATGACTTTAGCTTGTGGATAACTTTTTGTTTCAGGGCTATATATACGGGTGAGAGACCCGTACTCCTAGGTAGCCTGACTATAGTTACTTTTTATAGACCTTGCGCTTAAACAGATCAGTTCGGCGACTGACCAGGCGGTCGAGAAACAGCAGACCATCCAGGTGGTCCAGTTCATGCTGTACGGCCCGCGCCTCATAGCCGGTACATTCGTAATCAATTAATTCGCCCTGAGCATTGCAGGCCTGCAGGGTGATTTTTTCTGCCCGGATAACATTGCCGGTATAATCAGGCACAGACATACAGCCTTCACGGCCTATTTTCATACCATCCCAGGTTTTTATTTCCGGGTTTATCAGGATCATGCAGCCATTGTGTTTAATTTTGGGTTTGGACGACACATCCACAATAGCTATACGTTTAAAATAGCCCACTTGGGGAGCGGCAATACCAACACCACCCGGTCCGACCCGCATGGTTTCTTCCAGATCCACCAGAAAATTCTGCAGTTGCTCATCAAATAGTTCGACCGGTTCAGAAACCTGTTTCAGGGCTTCATCCGGATATTTTAAAATGTCCAGTATCGCCATGATTTAACCTATCATGACATCAAGTGGTGCCAGATCAACATTTACTCCATCTGCCTTAATCTGTTCCACTGCTTTTTCTACAGCGGCCATACCCTGGGTAGCAATGCCTTCTATCTGCATAATATAAATCGGTTCAGCCTCGCTGCCGGCCACATCAGAATCCAGATCGGTAATGTTGTAACCAGCTTCCAGCAAGGCAGTGGTGGTTTTGGCTACAATACCGGGACGATCAGCCCCGTACACGGTAATAATGGAATCAGGGATTTCATGCTGATGCAGGCTGGCTTCTATGCTCTGAAATGAAATAGTCAGATTCATATCCTGCAGCACGGGTGTTAGACACTGAGTCAACTCCTCAATAGACTGCTCACTTTTTACCATTAACATTATGGTAAAATTGCCTCCCAGACGCATCATGGATGCTTCTCCTAACTGGGCACCGGCTTCATACAATGCAGTGGAAATTCTGGCCACAATACCCGGCTGATCCTGCCCCACCAGGGTTAACATTTTCCAATTGTTCATTTATTGTTCTCTTTGTTATTTAATCATTTCCTGCTTATTCTATCCATATCATACTGGCTATACGTCCGGTCACCCCATCACGCCGGTAAGAATAAAATTTATCTGCCTCGTTATAGGTACAATAGTGGCCGCCGGAGACATTATCAACGCCTATTGCTGATAATCGTACTCTGGCTAATTGATATATATCAGCTAAATATTTATTTTGCCCATCAGAGGTTTTGGTATGCTCTGAAAAACACTGGTCAATCAATTCGTAATGATACCTTCCCTTGTTCCGTGCCCGAGCCAGAAATGCCTGCCGAACATCCTCCCCTACTTCAAAATGATTCGGCCCAATGGCTGGCCCCAGCCAGACCAGTACTTCTTCTTTCTGGCAGGTAGATATTGTAAGTAATTGTTCAGCCCCCTGCTCCAGAATACCTGCCAGAAGCCCCCGCCAGCCAGCATGAACAGCAGCTACTGCACTGCCCTGCCGGTTACAGATCAGAGCAGGCAGACAATCCGCCGTCATGACCACTGATACAATGTTTTTCTGTGCTGTTATACTGCCGTCTGCATCCGCTTGCAATACAGTATCAGCGGCATCAATAATCCGGCGGCTGTGGATCTGGTTTAACCATTTCGGCTCAGAAGGCAGCAGTTCTTTCAGTCTTTTACGGTTTTGCTCAACAGTTTGTGGATCATCACCTACATGCATAGCCAGGTTAAAGCTTTTATAAGGAGGAAGACTGTAACCACCCATACGGGTGGTTATCAATGTTCTGATATTATTAGGGGCATCCCAGTCAGCCTGAATAATAGTTTGAGAGAGAGGGATCATGCCTGTTCCGTATATTCTCTTAACAGAGTCTTTAACTGCATCATATCCTCCGGTAGTTCGGCTTCCGATTCCAGCCATTGCCCAGTTTGAGGATGCTCAAGACCCAGTTTACGGGCGTGTAATGCCTGGCGTTGAAAATTAAGCAGAAAGGTTTTTAAATCCTCACTGCAGTCCGGAGGTAAACGTAGACGTCCGGCATATACGGGATCGCCTACCAGGGGGTAACGGATCCAGGCCATGTGAACACGGATCTGATGTGTCCGGCCGGTTTCCAGTTTAACGGAGACTGCCGTATATTGACGAAACCGCTCTTTAATTCGGTAATGAGTAATGGCTTCTTTTCCGGCAGCGGGATTTTTCATAACGGCCATTTTCACCCGCTGAGTCGGATGACGGCCAATGGGCTGATCAATGGTTCCACCGCCAGTCATTTCACCATTTACAATGGCTTCATATTCCCGGTCAAACGCACGTCTTTGTAACTGTTCGACCAGATGAGTCTGGGCGGTCAGAGTTTTCGCCACCACCAGCAGGCCGGAGGTTTCCTTGTCAATTCGGTGGACAATACCGGCACGGGGTAGATTAATCAGTTCAGGACAGTGATGTAGCAAACCATTAAGCAGGGTACCTGTGCGGTTACCAATAGCTGGGTGTACCACCAGACCAACCGGCTTATTGATCACCAGCAACTCATCATCTTCATAAACAATATTCAGGGGAATATCTTCCGCTTCCCATTCCCCCTGCTGTTCCTGTTCTATAGTAATATCAATAGTTTCACCACCGGTTACTTTGGTCTTTGGCTTAACCGCCTGACCATCCAGTAAAACCTTGCCCTTTTTAACCCATTGCTGCAGCCGGGAACGGGAAAATTCCGGTAATAAATCCACCAGCACCTGATCCAGACGCTGACCATAGGCATCAGCAGGCACAGTATATTGGCGTTGCTCGGTTAGTATCGAATTCATTTTGCAAGTATAACGTATTTCTCATATACTAGGCGCTCTTAAAATAATAAATATCCGGAACAGTTTTATACGTTTTGAATTTTATACCCTTTTAATTAATAACCAAATTACCTTAGTTACCTTATGCCTGCTGCTCATTCAAACCGCTTATACCTGCTGATCCTGCTTACTTTTATTAGTATTTTTTCTTCCGGCTGCTCTATTATAGAATCCTGGCTGCCCGAAGAAATTGACGAAACCAAAAGCTGGTCTGCCAGTAAACTGTATGCGGAAGCGAAAGCCAACCTGGCTGATGGTGAATACCAGTCTGCAATTGATCTGTATGAAAAACTGGAAGCCCGTTATCCGCATGGCGCCTATGCACAGCAGGCGCAGCTGGAAACAGCCTATGCTTACTATAAATTTGAAGAACCGGAATCCGCCATTGCAGCGGCAGACCGCTTTATCAAACTGCACCCCCGTCATGCCAATGTAGACTATGCCTATTATCTAAGGGGACTGGTGACTTTCCCGGCCCGGAAAAGTATATTTGAATTTATTTTCCCACAGGATGAATCCAAGCGAGATCCCAATTCATCACTGGAATCCTTTAATTATTTCAGCGAACTGGTAAGAAAGTTTCCCAACAGCAAATACGCAAAAGATGCTGTTTTAAGAATGCGTTATCTGCGCAACAAGGTCGCCAAGCACGAACTGCATGTCGCTAAATACTATATGAGAAGACAGGCTTATATTGCCGCCGTTGACCGTGCATCTTATGTAGTGGAACATTACCAGCAGACACCGGCGGTTAGTGAAGCACTATTATTAATGGTAGAAGGCTATAAAAAACTGAACCAGCCCCGCCTGGCACAGGATGCCCAGCGGGTATATGATCAAAATGCAGCTAAATTCCACAAAGAGGTATTTTATGTGGATGAGCCTGTCATTCCCGGGATTCCGGAGTGGATGAAGCCGAATACTTAGAAGAGCAGCGTTCAGCGTTCAGCGTTCAGCGTTCAGCGTTCAGCGTTCAGCGTTCAGCGTTCAGCGTTCAGCGTTCAGCGTTCAGCGTTCAGCGTTCAGCGTTCAGCGTTCAGCGTTCAGCGTTCA
>JBHNNM010000067.1:0-10102 GCA_048563625.1 Gammaproteobacteria bacterium
ACCGCAGTCACTTTCTGTTATTCAGGCGCTCTGGTATGCCGGTTATCCCAAGGTAAAAGGAGTGGGCTGTCTGGAAGGTGTTTGCGGTTCCTGTCGGGTTATGGTACGTCGTAAGGACAGTAACGAACTGAGTATGGAACTGGGCTGTCAGTTATTAATTGAAGACGGTATGGATGTGCTCTTTGCCGTTTTTGATACACCTTCTCACCATCATTATCAATTATCGGATATTCAGTCCTCCTGGAATGTGCAGACTCGTTTTCAAAGTATCTTTCCTGAAGCAGAGCAATGTCGGCATTGTCATGGCTGTAATGCAGTCTGTCCAAAAGACATTGATGTGGAAACTGCTGTTGATCTGGCAGTAAAAGGTCATTTTAAGGAATGTGGCGATCTGTTTATAGACTGTGTTATGTGTGATTTATGTATGACCAGTTGTCCTGAATTTATTGAGCCCAATCATGTGGGGCTGTTTGCCCGTCGTGTGTCAGCTTATTTCGATATCCGTCCCTCTAATCTCATTAACCGCCTGGAAGCTATTCGCAGTGGCCAGATGCAGGTGGATACAGATGACGAGGAAAACGATTAATGAAGTCTACTGATAATATGATGGATCATTCAGGGTTTACGTATACGCAGGCTCTGGATAATTATCTTCAGCTTAATGAATTTCCTGCCCGTGAACTGGATATGGATGAACAGCAATTGCTGAGCACCTTTCATCCTGATTATCGTAGTGAAACCATTACCACCTTAAACGTTGGCCCTAATAAGGGTGAACTCTGTCATACTCAACTGGCGGAATTACTGCAGGCTGACTCCCGTATTGATGCCTCTGATCTGGCCGGCGTTCGAATTGAAGAAACCGATGTACTGGTCATTGGTGGTGGTGGAGCCGGTTGTGCTGCGGCACTGACGGCAGCCGAATCCGGTGCCAGGGTAATTCTGGCTACCAAGTTGCGTCTGGGTGACAGCAATACCATTATGGCTGAAGGTGGTATTCAGGCTTCGGTACAAAAGCAGGATACTTTACAGGCGCATTATAATGATACCTGGAAAGCCGGTTATAAGCTGGCGGATAAAACGCTGGTTAAACAACTGGTCACCGATGGCCCTGAAACCATACGCTGGCTGATCCAGCAGGGTATGCAGTTTGACCTGGATTCAGCCGGTGATCTGCTGACCCGCAGAGCCGGTGGTACATCTGCCAGCCGGGTGGTGCATTTTCGTGATTATACCGGTTTGGAAATGATGCGTGTCCTGCGTGAATCGGTGTATAACCATGCGGCTATTGAGGTGCGTAATTATGCACCGGCCGTGGAACTGCTTAGCAATGAGTCCGGTCATTGTGCTGGTGCTATACTGTCTTCTCTGGAAGATTCCCGTTATCTTCAGATAAAAGCACGCACTGTAATAATCGCCACCGGCGGTATTGGACGACTGCATTTAAATGATTTTCCTACCTCCAATCACTTTGGTGCAACCGGTGACGGTCTGGTACTGGCTTATCGACTAGGTGCCCGACTGCGGGATCTGGACTCTTTTCAGTATCACCCAACCGGTGTGGCTTATCCTGTTCACTTATCAGGTACACTTATTACGGAAGGTCTGCGTTCTGCCGGGGCCTATATTATTAATGCTCAGGGACAGCGTTTTGTCGATGAACTCAAGCCAAGGGACATTGTAGCGGCGGCCATTATCAGGGAGTGCAGGGAAGGCAGGGGAGTGGCAGAGCAGGATTTCAGAGGGGGCTGGCTGGATACTGCCGGTCTGGAAAACCGAAATCCGGGTATTTTGCAGCAGCGTTTTCCCAAACTGGTGCAGCTGGGGCTAAAAAGCCGTATAGATATCAGAAAGCACCCTATGTTGATTTATCCCACCCTGCATTATCAGAATGGCGGTGTGATTATAGATAAAAACGGTCAGTCAACCGTGCCCGGTCTGTACTGTGTGGGTGAAGTCAGCGGTGGTATTCATGGCAGAAACCGCTTAATGGGTAATGCCCTGCTGGAAATTATCAGTTTCGGCCGCAAAGCGGGTGCCGATGCTGCCCGGCAGAGACAGAACCGGGGCCATAAAAAAATCACCCTGGATCATATCAGCCGGTTGCGTAGAGAACTGATGCAGAATCATATGCCCATGCAGATCAGTTCACCTCTGTTATTTCCGGATTATACCCGCCGTGCAGAGACTGATAATGATCCAGAGCAGACAGATCATCCGGTGATGTTTGATTTATGAATACGGTGTTTAAAAATCATGTTCTGCTGCATCCCAATTCGCTGGGTAATAACCTCAGCAACTGGCTGAGCAGCTATGGCGGTAGCGGCTTAATAAAAGCCCTGCAGCAGCCTGAAGCTATTATACCTTTGTTGAAGGAAGCGGGTTTAAGAGGACAGGGCGGCAGTGGTTTCCCGACCTGGAAAAAATGGCAGGCAGTGGCACAACAGGGCAGTGATGCTGATAAATACCTGATCTGCAATGGCAATGAAGATGAACCGGGGACGTTTAAAGACACTTATTTAATGAGCCGCTCACCTAACCAGTTTATTGAAGGGGCTTTAATCAGTGCGGTGGCTAATGGTACCAACCGGATTGTGTTTTATATTAATCCCGAGCAGGATAAAGCTCTGGCCAGTATGCAGGGGGCTGTAGCGCAATGGCAGGCCAGTGACCTGCTGCAGCGCACTGAAACGGTAATAGGTAAGAGCATTGAGTTTCAGGTAATGGCCAGTTCCGGACATTATATTGGCGGGGAAGAAACGGCGGCCATTGAATCAGTGGAAGGTAAATTTCCTTTTCCACGGGGCAAACCGCCGTATCCGGCGCAATCCGGTGTTAATGGCTGTCCTACTCTGGTCAATAATATTGAAACCCTGGCCAATATTCCGCACCTGCTGAGAAATGGTGCACGCTGGTTTCAGAAACTGGGTAAAGGCCTTTCATCCGGTACCAAGCTGTACTGCATCAGCGGTGATGTATTATATCCCGGGGTTTATGAACTGCCCATGGGTACACCCTTATCTGAGTTGATTTATATTCACGGCGGCGGCATGCTGCTGGAGAAAAAACTTAAAGCGGTATTTACCGGCGGGGTTTCCAGTACCATTTTAACGCCCAAAGATCTGGACGTACCTCTGGACTTTGACTCGGTACGGATCCGGGGATCCAGTCTGGGTACCGGTGCCATGATTGTGGTATCAGAAGGGACGGGCATTGTCAGACAGGTTACTGAGTACGTTAATTTTTATGCCCATTCTTCCTGTGGGCAATGCCCATCCTGTAAAACCGGTACTTATTATATTTCTCAACTGCTTAACCGTATCGATACCGGTCAGGCCGGAAACCAGGATCTGGATACCCTGATTAACCTGTGTGCTATTCTTCCCGGCAGCGGCCGCTGTCATTTACTGGACGGGGCGATTAAAATTGTGGACAGTTCCCTGTTTCATTTTAAGGATGAATATCAGCATTCTTTAAGTCATTCGTTTAACTCAAAGGCAAAGACTGAAATATGAATTTACACGAATATCAGGCCAAAAGTCTGTTTACCGGCTTTGGTATACCGGTGCCGGCTAGTGTGCCTGTAGGCAGTGCAGAAGAAGCGCTCAGGGCGGCCGAGAATCTCGGCGGTGACAGCTGGATGGTTAAAGCTCAGATATATGCTGGTTCCAGAGAGTTATCAGGTGGCGTAAAACGGGTAAACAGTAGCGAAGATCTGATAGCTGTCTGTAATACTCTGTTGGGTAAAACCCTGTCCACTCCGCAGACAGACGGTGAACAACTGCCGGTTAACAGGGTTTTAATTGAACAGGCAGTCGATATAAAACAGGAAATGTATTTGAGTGCTCTGGTGGACAGAGACAGTGAAACCGTTACTTTTATGGCTTCCACCCAGGGCGGTGTCAATATAGAAGACATTGCAGAAAAGAGTCCGGAAAAAATTATTCATATTCAGGTTAACCCCTGTACCGGACTGCAGGCCTATCAATGCCGTCAGGTGGCCTTTGCGCTTGGCCTCAAGGGCAGTCATGTTTCAGAACTGACGGATATAATGTTTGGATTATACGATTTGTTTGTTTATAAAGACCTGACTCTTGTTGAGATTAATCCTTTGGTGATCAGTAAGGAAAACACCATTCTGGCTCTCGATGCCAAGCTGACTATTGATGATAATGCCTTATACCGCCGCCCTGATCTGAGGGAAATGCGTGATACCACACAGGAAAACATCAAGGAGGCCCGGGCGCTAGAGTCTGGTATTAACTATATAGCACTGAACGGTAATATCGGCTGCATGGTAAACGGAGCAGGTCTTGCAATGGCAACTATGGACTTAATAAAACTTCACGGCGGTGAACCGGCTAATTTTCTGGATGTCAGCGGCGGTACTACCTCTGAAAAAGTGGCAGAATCCTTTAAGCTGATTTTAACGGAGCCGGATGTTAAAGCCATTCTGGTCAATATTTTCGGTGGTATGGTGCACTGTGACTTAATTGCCGAGGGTATTATTCAGGCCATGCAGGAAGTCAGCGTAACCATTCCCGTCATCGTTTTTCTGGCCGGAACCAATGCCGCACAGGGTCTGGATATTCTGGCACAAAGCAGCCTGAATATAGAAACGGCCAGTGATCTGACTGAAGCCGCCCGAAAAGCCGTTGCCTGTGCAGCGGCCTGTCTATTGGATACCAAAACAGAGTCATTCCGAGAAAACAATGAGCATATTAATTAATAAAGATACCCGGGTCATAGTTCAGGGTTTTACCGGTAAGCAGGGCAGTTTCCATGCCCGGCAGGCCATTGAATACGGCACTCAACTGGTGGGTGGCGTTACGCCGGGTAAGGGAGGACAGATTCACCTTGAACGTCCGGTTTTTAATACTGTACAGGATGCCGTTGCTGAAACAGGAGCGGATGCTTCTGTGATTTATGTTCCGGCGGCTATGGCGGCTGATGCCATTCTTGAGGCTACGGAGGCCGGAATCAGAATTATTGTCTGTATTACCGAGGGTATTCCTGTACAGGATATGATCCGGGTCAAAGCTCTGCATCGACAGATGGGCGATAATGCCCCGTATTTAATTGGTCCCAATTGTCCGGGAATCATTACCCCGGATGAATGTAAAATTGGTATTATGCCTGCTGAGATCCACCTCAGGGGCAATGCTGGTATTATCTCCCGTTCCGGTACACTGACGTATGAAGCGGTTCGGCAGACCACTGTTGAAGGCCTTGGTCAAAGCACCTGTATTGGTATTGGCGGTGATTTAATCCAGGGAATGAATTTTATTGACTGTCTTGCTCTGTTTGAACAGGACAGCGAAACTGAGGTCATAATATTAGTGGGTGAAATTGGTGGCACCAGAGAAGAAACGGCGGCAGAGTATATCAGAGAGCATGTTAGCAAGCCTGTAGTGGCATATATAGCAGGGATGACTGCACCGCATGGTCGTCGTATGGGCCATGCCGGAGCGATTATCTCAGGTGGTAAAGGTTCTGCTACAGACAAAGTAATTGCACTGGAAGCTGCTGGAGTGAACGTTGTAGACTCTCCCGCAGAAATGGGCAGTACAGCCAGAAGCTTGCTGGCTAATGGCTGTAACAGATAAACATAATACTGTAACAAGGCTGACATATCATATAACCTAAAATAAAAATAAAAACAGGGGGGCTTTTACTGACAACATTAAGAGGTAATCAAAATGAGTGAGTTTATCGTCTGGTCTGATGAATGGAGTGTAGGTATTGAAGAAATTGATGAACAGCACAAGGTTCTGGTCAATTTAATTAACCGTATGCACAATGCCATTGCTGAAAAACACGGCAGCGAGATAGTCAGTGATATTCTCGCTGAGCTGGCAGACTACACAAAAATCCATTTTGCAGTAGAAGAAAGTCTGATGAGGATTTTAGGCTACCCCGGTTATGAAGAACATAAAGATGTGCATGATGATCTTCTGGAGCATGTGGTGGATTTACAGAAGAAAGCAGCCTCGAGTAATACCAGTATTAGTTTTGAACTGATACATTTTCTTAAATCATGGTTGTCCAAACATATTATGGAAGAAGATATGCAGTACACCGGTTTTATGCTGGCCGCCAGTGCCCAGCCAAAACTGGAGAAAAAATCCTGGATCCGCAGACTCTGTGGCTCTTAAATATATCTATTTATTCTTATATACGTCAAACTAGCAGATTATCCTTAATTAATCAGTAGGTTCAACGAATTAATTTAGGATAATTGCAATCTTGCATTTTCCGTTTTTTTTGAGATATATCTATGAGTTTTTCCTCCCTTGGCCTGTCGCCGCTTATTCTGGATGCCGTAACCGAACAGGGTTATAATGAGCCTTCACCTATTCAGGCGCAAGCCATTCCCGTTGTTCTGGAGGGCCGCGATGTAATGGCGGCTGCCCAGACCGGAACTGGTAAAACCGCCGGTTTTACCCTGCCTATACTGGAAATATTAGCCCGTGGTCAGAAAGCCGGTCCTAACCAGGCAAGAGCACTGATACTGACCCCGACCC
The DNA here is from genome assembly GCA_048563625.1 of Gammaproteobacteria bacterium. GTDB lineage: Bacteria > Pseudomonadota > Gammaproteobacteria > GRL18 > GRL18 > JANELJ01. The sequence continues at coordinate 6,525 of JBHNNM010000067.1, forward strand.
GGGAACTGGCCGCACAGGTGGCTGAAAGTGTACAGACCTATGGTAAACACCTGCCTTTACGTTCAGCCGTTGTTTTTGGCGGAGTAAAAATTAATCCCCAGATGATGAAACTGCGCCAGGGAGTAGATATTCTCATTGCCACGCCGGGCCGTTTACTGGATCTGTATAATCAGAATGCCGTGCGTTTTAACCATCTGGAAGTACTGGTGCTGGATGAAGCTGACCGGATGCTGGATATGGGCTTTATTCATGATATTCGTAAAATCATTTCCCGTCTGCCCAAAGAACGTCAGAACCTGATGTTTTCAGCCACTTTTTCCGATCAGATCCGCGATCTGGCTAAAACCATTGTCCATAATCCTGTAGAAATTTCGGTAACACCGAGTAATACCACAGCAAAGTCAGTTAAACAGTGGATTTGTCCAGTTGATAAAAAACGCAAACCGGCTTTATTAACACATCTTATCTGGGAAAACCGCTGGGAGCAGGTGCTGGTCTTTACCCGAACCAAACACGGAGCCAATCGCCTGACCAAACAACTGGAACAGGAAGGCATTAAAGCGGCCGCCATTCATGGCAATAAAAGCCAGGGTGCTCGTACCCGGGCACTGGATAGTTTTAAGCGGGGTAAAATCAGGGCACTGGTCGCAACCGATATTGCGGCCCGTGGTCTGGATATTGACCAGTTACCGCAGGTGGTTAATTTTGATCTGCCCAGTGTTCCGGAAGATTATATTCACCGCATCGGCCGAACCGGCCGGGCAGGTTCCACTGGTCAGGCAGTGTCCCTGGTCAGCCATGATGAATTTAAACAATTATCAGATATTGAACGTTTAATTGGTGAGTTACTGGACAGGGAAGAAATTGAGGGCTTTGAGCCGGTTAATAACTTGCCCCAGTCCCAATTGCGTCAACCCAAACGCAAACGCTCTAAAAAACCAAAACCCGGTCATAAGGACGGCCAGCGTTCCGGTGATATTGCCCGCGGTCATAAACCGACAGGTAAAAATAAAAAACATCAGGGACAGAAAAAACGTCCAGCCAAAGCGGCATCAGGCCAACAGAAAAAATCTCAGCAAGATCGGATCTGGTCAAGATAATATTTAAATTTACTTATTCGTTATAAACTCTTTTCCTGTCCTGAGTGCGGGCATCCTGCCCGCATTATATATCAGATAGTTAGAATTTTATTGATATGAATCAAATCGCACCTAACCGGACTTATCAGTCCTTTCTTATTGTTTGACTCGAAGCATTAAAGCGGTGTATCGGTATGTTCTATTCAGTCAGAACTGACCATAGCGCTAATTCAAAGAATTTGTATTCACCAGTAAAAGCAGTATGTTCAAAATAAAACGCCGCTTGTAATTAATCCAAAAACATACTGACAAATATCGTTTCTTGATAAGAATCCCACCTACAAACATGATTATTTTCTGGAAGAAGATTTGGGTGAGATAATCCCTGTTTATTAATTTTATTACATAATTTAGCAGTAATAATAATATAATTTTTCTTGACCTTGAGTTAACTCCAGGTTGTAGACTTAATCAGAATATTGTGAGGTTGTTAAAGTGTTTGATTACCCTACCCATTTTGAAAGGAGAATGAAATGAAAAAATTTATTTTCATATTATTGTTACTCAGTTTGAGCATGCAGAGATCATTTTCCTCTGATAAACCTGCCAGGATTATAGACTTCCCCAATATACATGAAATTCCAGTACCAAGAGGTATCGGTTTTGATAATTATTTTAAGCAACACCAGCCCGTCAAATTAGTTTTTGGCATCTCTGATCCCGGTGCACAATTGAAAGAATCCCTGGCTAATGCCGCTTATACCATCAAATACCTCAAGTCCCGCAATATTAAGTATGAAATTCAATTGGTGCTTTATGGTAAAGCTGTTTTACCAGCCAATGTCTTCAATGAAGAATATGGCGGTTATAGTGAGTTGATGACGGCCTTAAACCATCATGGTGTTGAATTTGCGGTCTGTAATAATTCATTGGTAGCACTGAAGCAATCGACTGATGATATTTATCCTTTCATGAAAATCATTCCTGCCGGTATCTTGCAAATCGTGAAAAAGCAGATGCAGGGATTCGCTTATATCCACAATACAAAATAATGCTTGACCTGGAGTTGGCTCTAGGATGTATGCTTTTTCCTTCGAAACTTTTCAGGAAAATTTGCATCATGATGTCTCTGGCCCGTTTTGCGACAGAGTATTCAAAAACAGTATTGATTATAGTACTGCTGGTTACACTGGGTTTTGCTTCACAAATGAAAAATCTTCAGATAGATGATGAGATTTTGAACATGACCCCGGTGGATCACCCGGCACGATTATTACAGGAACATATTGAACAGAAGTTCGGACTTCGAGACTTGGTTATTCTAGCCATTGAAAATCCGGACGGCGTGTTTAATCCTGAGTCATTAGCGCGAATTAAAGTATTAAGTGACTTCCTGCAATCACGTCCAGAAATCATTGCTGAGGATGTCACTAGCCTGAGTACAATGGGCAATGTTGTTGGTTTCAATGATGAATTACTGATCCGCCCCCCTCTGCATCAATTGCCCAAAAATCAGAGTGAGGCACAAAGTATTTATGAGGAGGTACGAGATAACCCTTTGTTTATTGATCGACTGGTATCAAAAGACGGCAATGTCATTGCGATTTTTGCTCCGATTGCTGATGATGCTACACGCCGGTCTGTATACCAGAGTGTGAGTGAATATCTTTCAATACTGCCAAAGGCAACTAACGGTGATCGGATTCTGATTTCGGGAAAAGTGATGATTGAAGGGGCATTGGGTTTTTCTATGCGCAGTGATTTGCGTCGCCTGGGGCCTGTTGTAGTTATTGTGTTACTGATCCTGCTCACTTTTTACTTCAGGCATTTTGGCCTGTCCCTGCTACCGATTATCACTGCACTTGTGTCGGTTATCTGGACCATGGGATTGCTCTCAGTTTTAAAGGTACCAGTTTACTTACCGACCACATTGATCCCGGTAATGTTACTTGTTATCGGCATCACCGATGAGGTGCATTTGATCGGTATTTACAGACGGATGGGCCTGGAAGAAGAGCGTCGTGTGAGCTTGCTCAAGGCATTGAAGCATATAATCCGGCCCATTGATGTGGCTATACTATTCCGGACACACAACTTAAAATACTTTTAAAAAGAGAGTGTGTTCAAAATGACAGATAAAACAAGACAAGCAAAGAGCTATACCCCGGAATTCAGAGAATCGTCAGTACAGTTGGCCATCGAGTCAGAAAAGCCGGTTTCAGTAGTCGCCAAAGAACTGGACGTAAACATTAATACCTTACATATCTGGATAAGCAAATATACCCGTCCAGGCAAAGAAAAACAGAACAAAACACGAACAGATGAGCATATTTACGATGAAGTAAAGCGTCTGAAAAAAGAACTGGCCAGGGTAACCGGGGAGCGTGACCTGCCAAAAAAAGCGACGGCATATTTCGCCAGAGAAAGCGAGTGAAATATGCCTGGATAAAGCAACACTCTGTAGATTATCCTGTAGCAGAATTATGCCGGTTTATGTCA
>JBHNNM010000068.1:0-10063 GCA_048563625.1 Gammaproteobacteria bacterium
TCTCACTACAAGCTGAAAAGGGGCTATCTGTCTTAATCGTTGGGAAAAACCAATGTTTTTGCCCAGTTTATTAAGTCTCTTTTCACTCAATACGACTTTTAGTTTTTTTGATAATGTGGTATTTTTCATTTGAAGCCTTTTTGTTGATGAATAATTGCCTGAACAACAACTATTTGATCATCAAATTGGCTTCATTTCAATTCCTAAAGATCATACCTATGATGAGTAGATACTTTAATTATAAGTTTACTTGAAAATTGATTAATGTAGATAAAATGTAATTATATGCTTTCAAATGTGTGAATTTTTATGTTTTAATTTACACAAACTTACCTAACCCGGATATTGCTGGGTCAATTATGTCTTAAATTTAATAAACAGGTGAAATGTGCTGACTGTTTATCCGTCTAATAAAATGGAAGATCTGGTACTCCTGCTAAAGGCGGTACAGCACTATCGAAGTGATGATTCGTCTGAACTTAAGGACGTTCTGAGTCCTGATATTGTTCTGGTTGAAAGCAAAGGCATGCAGCACTGGCTTAACCTGGAACTGGCAAAAAACCAGGGGATTGCCATGAATTATCAGTTCCGGATGTCTGTCGGTTTTATCTGGGATATAGCAAGAATTCTTCTGGGTGATGAAGTTCCCCGCCAGTCACCCTATAAAAGAGAAATTCTAAGCTGGCGAATTGATGCCTTAATGTCGCAGGATTCATTTCTGAATAACCCTCTGTGTAAGCCGGCCAGACAATACTGGATGGATGAAAACGGCTGTGCTGATCCTTTAAAACGCTATCAGCTAGCAACCCGAATGGGAGACGTGTTTGAACAATACATGATGTTTCGTCCAGACTGGCTGGAATTATGGGAAAATAATCAGTTTATTACTAATGAGCCTGATATTGATAAGCAAACAGAACAATGGCAGGCCTGGCTGTGGCGCGAACTGGTGGCTGAAGAACCCTGTCATCCCGTCAGCTTACAGAAAAGAGCCATTGCTGCCATGGCTGACTACTCTGGAAATCAGCTGCCCCGGCAGATTATGATTTTTGCTGTTAATACCATGGCATCTCAAACCCTGTCATTTTTTGAAGCCCTGGCTTCAGTATGCAACATCCATTTATTTTATCTTAATCCCTGTGTTGAGTTCTGGGGGGATATACAAAGTGATAAGACTTTGGCCCGTCAACAACGGGAGAGCAAACTGGAACTCTGGTTAAATGAAGATGAGACTGTGCAGTCCAGAAACTCATTGCTAGCTAATCTGGGACAACAGGGTAAAGATTTTTTTAACCTGCTGCAGGATGTTAAGGGCTATGAGATCAGTGCTTTTGATAAAGCCTTTGAGCAGGGGAATTCACCACAGAAAGGTAATACCCTGTTAGCTCGGGTACAAAGAGATATTTTAAATCTGTCAGAGCCGACAGAGTCTGAAATACCAGAAGACCATGGACAGTCGCTGATGATCCGCTCCAGTCATAGTGAACTGAGAGAAATACAGACATTACATGATTATTTACTGCATCAGTTTAATGCGGATCCTGAACTGAAACCGCGGGATGTTATTGTTCTGTGTCCTGCTATTGAAGATTATGCGCCCTATATTGAAGCGGTTTTCCGCAGCAGTTATGACAGTGAACAGTATGATGAGAATCCCAGGCTGCCCTGTTCTATTGCCGACCGAACTCTGATGAATTCTGAACCCTTAATTGCAGCTTATATTGATCTTCTGCAATTACCGGACAGCCGTTTTGAAGTCAGCAAGATAATGGATTATCTGCGCTTACCCGCCATACAGATTAAATTTGGTTTTACTAATACTGAGCTGGATACCATTGAGTGGTGGTTAAATGAAGCATCTGTACACTGGGGGATTAATTCAGCTCATAAAGAAAAAATTTCCGGTATTGATAAAGCCTCTGCCACCTTTACCTGGCAATGGGGACTGGAACGACTGTTACTGGGCTTTGCTCAAAGCGACTCGGAAACACTGAGTGCTAACCGCCTGTTACTGCCCCACGTAGAAGGGCAGGATGCGGTACTGCTTGGGCGTCTTATGCAGTTACTTGAACGCCTGCAATATCATGCCCGGGAATTAACCCGAACACGCACGGCAGAAGAGTGGCAGGGTTATCTTTATGAACTGGCTGAGCAGTTTTTTTCAGTACAGAAAGAAGAGCAGGCTGCAGAGGATATTATTCATAAAGTGATTAATGATCTGCAGGAAAATACTGCTCAGGCCAATTATTCTGCTCCCATTGATTATGTAGTGGTGCGCAATTATTTGCAGCAGAATTTTAACCAAACGGATACAGGCAGTCATTTTTTAACCGGGCAGATCACCTTCTGTTCCATGATCCCAATGCGCAGCATACCGTTTAAGATTATAGCTGTACTGAGTTTAAATGACGGTAAATTTCCGCGCCAGAGTATTCCTGTTAGTTTTAATCTGATGACCCAGGGTAAACGCAGAAAAGGTGACCGTTCCCGGCGTGAGGATGATCGATACCTGTTTCTGGAGGCTTTAATTTCTGCCCGTCAAAAACTCTACCTGAGTTATCAGGGAAGGGACATTCGCAAAAACAGTGAACGTCAACCCAGTCTTGTCCTTAAGGAGTTGATGACGTATCTGCATAGATACTATACCTTTGACAAGCCGGAGGAACAGCCGTTGCACCCTTTCAGCAAACGCTGTTATCTCGGTGAACAGGCCAGTTTTGATGCTCGCTGGAAACGCTTACTTGAACCACAGCAAGCCCGTAATAATTTAAAAACAATTAAAGCGGATGAGCAGGATGCCGGTAAAATATCTGTGGATGAACTGGTTCGTTTTTTTGATAACCCATTAAAGGTATTTTGCCAAAACCGTTTAAACCTATACCTTGATAATAATGAGCAGCTAATAGAAGACAGTGAACCCTTTTCTGTCAGTGCATTAACTGATTATAACATTCGTGATGATCTCCTTAGGCAGGCCCTGTCTGGTGGCTCACTGGAAGTCAGCAGAATGCATCATCAATTAAGCGGCAAGCTGCCTGACTCACCTTTAATGATTTCTGCTCTGGATACTCTGGAGCAGGAAGTACAACAGTTTAATCAGGCATTACCTAAAGCTGACCAAATCAAACAGGAGACAGTTGAAGTTGAAATAGCCGGATTAAGCATACAGGTACAATTACACTGGTTTATACAAACCGGTCAGTTATTGCTCTGGCGTCTGGCAAGCCGCAAACCCAAAGACGATATACGACTCTGGCTGACACATTTGCTGGCCAATGTTTATACCGATAAAATGGTCGAAACACAGGGTGTTTTTCTTAACTATAATTCCAGTAAAAAAGAACGGGATGTCAAGCATGTTTTGCTCCCGGAGCTTGTTTCGGTTAAAGCAGCAAAAACCGAACTTGAAAAATTATTGTCTGCCTGGCAGACGGGGATGAGTCAGCCTAGATTGTTACATGCCGTCTTTGGAAAAAGCCTTTTTAATAAAATAGATGCAAATGATTTTGATCCAGAGTCTGTCACACCAACACAAATATCAAACTGGAACAAGGAGGTAAAAAGCAACCTATACCGGATCACCCTTGATAATGATCCTTATTTTAAATGGTTCTATCAACAGCCGCCGAAGCTGTGTACGGAAATTTTAAAACCAGTGTCAGATTGTTATCTGACACTCTATCAACACTTGCAGGAAGTTTAATTGTGACAGACACTAACGTTATCCCTAAAAAACTCAATCCTGCGGTAATTCCTCTGTCTGGGCGACACCTGATTGAAGCCAGTGCCGGTACAGGCAAAACCTATAATATCACCCGTTTATACCTGCGTCTGTTATTGGAAAAAGATTTAAGCGTACAGCAAATTCTGGTAATGACCTTTACCAAGGCAGCTACAGAGGAATTGCGCGGACGTATAGAGGAGCAGATCCGTCAGGCACTGAATCACTGGGATGAACTGGTTTATAAGGATGATTTCTTTGCAGCACTGGACAGGCAATTAACAGCAGAGCAGTCTTTGCAAAGAGAGGTTTTGTTGAATCTTGCCCTGCGTGAACTGGATGAAGCTTCGATTTATACCCTGCATGGTTTTTGCAGCCGTGCTTTAAGCAGTCAGGCGTTTGACAGTGGTTTGTCCATGGATATGAGTATGGAGGCTGATACCAGTGAGCTGTTAATGGAAGCCGTGCGGGACTGGCTACGTAAAATTAACCAGCGTGAAGCAGATTTTTTCTTGTTGAAAGAATATAACTGTTATACCCCGGAGCAGTTTATAAGTATGTTTAAAGATGCTCTGGAATCCTCCTGTGAACTGCAAATACCCGATCAGGAAGAGATGCAAAAATATTTCAATCGTATTATGGACGAGTTTTATGACAAAAAAACAGCCGTTAAACAAAACCTGCTGGAAAACAAAGACCGGATTTTTGAAGTGCTGGTGGACAGACATAAAAATAAAAAAATTCGGGAAGAGGAATGGGCTCAGTTAATTTTGTGGCTGGAGAGCCATGGAGCCAAAGCACTCCCTGCTGAACTGGGTAAATTTATTAGTGGTACTCGTTATCGTGGTAATAATGAGTTAAAGGCTTTGTTTGAACCATTAAAACTATTAAAAAATAATTTTTCAAAAAAATATAATGCTCATAAAAAAATACTTGAAGGAGCCATAGAAAACCTGCCTTTTTACAGTCTTGCACTTCAGGGCATACGGGTAATCCGTAAAAGAGTCGCTGCACTGAAAAAGCAACATAAGCTAATGGCTTTTGATGATCTTATCTCCTGTCTGAATAATGGCCTTAATGGCAGCAATGGTCTGGCCTTGAAATCAGCCCTGCGCAAACAATATCCGGTGGCTCTTATAGATGAATTTCAGGACACCGATCCCCTGCAGTACGCTGTGCTGGATGTTCTTTATCCAAAAACTGCCCCTTGTCATGCGCTGTTTATGATAGGAGATCCAAAACAGGCTGTCTATGCTTTTCGAGGGGGTGATATTTTTGCCTATCTGAAGGCTCGTAAGGATGCTGAACAGCACTGGTATATGGATACCAACTGGCGTTCAGAGCACGCAGTTATAACCGGTTATAATCGTTTGTTTTTCGGTAAGCCACTTGACGAACCGGGCAAGGTGGATGTGTTTGGTTATGATATTGCCTATAACAAAATCCATTCAACTTCACAGGCAAAAGCAGCCGGACAACCGCTCAAGGATAACGACAAACAGTTTGCGGCTGTAAACTACTGCTGGTTAGCAGAGACTCAAAATAGCAAGGCTGAAGATGAACAAAAAAAACTGCTGGCACAATGGTGTGTTACAGAAATAAGCCGTCTGCTGACAGAGGCACGCCTGGGTGAGAGAACTGTTCAGGAGAAGGATATTGCCATACTGGTTCGTACCGGAGCCGAAGCACAAATTGTTCGGGACAGTTTATCCCGTTCGGGTTTCCCCAGTGTTTATCTCAGTGAAAAAGAAAGTATTTTTAAAACTGAACAGGCCAGAGAATTGTTTTTGGTTTTAAGAGGTATTCTGGAGCTGGAAAATGATCGGCTTCTGACAGCCGCCTTATCCACCAGCCTGATGGGGGGTGATACAGAGAAACTGGCAAAGTACAATCAGCCGGATTATGAACAGGCTTGGGAAGAACAACGTGAGAGAACGGTTCAGTTAAGAGAGCTTTGGTTTAAAAAAGGTTGTATAGCCATGTTAATGGAGTTAATTGGTTATGACTACCGGCCGGAGCCGACTCAGCATGAGCGTTCACTCACCAATATGATCCATCTGGCTGAATTATTACAGCAGGCCTCCAGACAGTTTAAACATCCACAACAGTTGCTTAAATGGTTTAGTGATCAATGTCATAACTTAACCAGCCAGGAAGAAGCCCAGCTACGACTGGAAAGTGATGAAAACCTTATTCAGATTGTGACCCAGCATGGTTCCAAAGGTCTGGAATATCCGGTTGTTTTTATTCCCTTTGCCAGTGCCTGTAAAGATCCTGTACGTTTTGGAACGAAGTTACAGGAATATTATAAATTCCATGATCCGGATAATTATCAGGCCCGGTATCAGGTGGGGATCAGTCAGCAAGCCATCGATCTGAGTACTGCCGAGGGGTATGCTGAAAGTATCCGTCTGCTTTATGTGGCCATAACTCGTGCAGCCAATCGCTGCTACCTGGGGATTGCCCCTTTAAAAAACAGCATTCACTCGCCACTGGGACTGATCCTGAAACCTGACAATGAGGGTTGCTGGCAAGAAAGCCTGCAGTCGCTTGTGAACAGCAGTAACGGCAGCTCGGCCCTTATCCATATCAATGAAGCTATGTCTGATAAAATGTCACACAGGCAGATACAGAACAAAAAAGAACACTATTGCATTTCAAGGCTTAAATATCCAGTGGATTCAAAATGGTCATTAAGTTCTTTTTCTTATTTGGTCAGAGACAGTTATGCTGTCAGACTGGATCAAAAAGAACATGTTGATGATGAAGCTGAGGAACTGTCAGTTAAAAATACCAGCCAGTTACTACGCTTTGCTCTGCGCAAGGGTGCAGATACGGGAAACTTACTGCATGATATTCTGGAACATACCAACTTTAATACCGTACAACATGCCACAAAGGAATGGCCCATACAGGTTCCGCTAATGCGTTTTGGCGGTCTTTCAGAAACAGAACAGGATGATCTTATCCTCTGGCTACAGGATTGCCTGGACACCAGCCTGCCTCCTATAGAACCGGAAACAGACAGCTTCAAACTCTCAGACCTTGGCTGCTCTCAGACCTTGCGGGAAACGGAATTTTATTTTCCTCTTGATGGTGTGGATATAAATAAGCTTTGTACCTGCCTCGAACAGCATCGAAATGACGGTCAAAAAGTTCGTTTGCCGGGGCATGAGCAGTTACAGGGTATGATGCGGGGATTTATTGATCTGATATTTGAACACAGAGGACGGTTTTATGTGGCTGACTACAAGTCTACTCATCTGGGTGATAGCTTTGAAAACTATCACTGGCAGGCTTTAAGAGAGAATAACCAGCATCATTTATATGATCTGCAGTATTTAATTTACAGTCTGGCACTGCATCGTTATCTTCGTTTCAGGATCCCGGATTATAATCCAGACGATCATTTTGGTGGAGTCTATTATCTTTATTTAAGAGCTATGAGTGCGCAAAATACTGAGGCTTACGGGGTATATCATACGGCCATAGATTCTGAATTGCTGAACAGACTGGATACAGTTTTTAAAGGAACAGAACAGCAGGAGACAGCCGCATGATTTATCCTGACAGCGGTACCTGTCAACAGCAACTGGATGATATTGAAGCCATTGATTATTTTATGGCCTCTCAAATATCACATGAGCTTGACCAGGCTGATAATAAACTATTATTTCATCTGTTATTAGCCCTGCAGTGGGGACTGCGACAGGGACACTCCTGTCTGCCCGTTACAGAAGCAGCCGATAAAACTTACTGGCAGAACAGTGAAAAAGATCTGGACGGTTATCATTTTCCATCTCCTGACAGTATTAACCAGTGTCTTGCTGAGTTAGCAATTAAACCTGAGGAACAGGCCCCCATTGTTTTTGATGAACAGGCTCTGTATTTAAGAAGATACTGGCAGTTTGAAGTTGAGATTGCCGCTTCTTTAAAAAACAGAATGCCACTGACACCCCTCAGTGAGCAGGCTCTGTCCAGAGCCAAAAATTTTTTTTCTCAACTGTTTGAACAACCTGACTCCAAACCAGCTGAAACCGACTGGCAGAAAGTCGCTGTAGCCAATGCTCCCGGTCGACGTTTATGTATTATCTCCGGTGGTCCCGGTACCGGTAAAACCTATACCGTTACCCGACTACTGGCCACTTTGCAGGCAGTACATAATGGCCGGTTAAAAATATTAATGGCGGCCCCGACCGGTAAAGCCGCACAGCGTTTAAAGGAATCCATTGCCCAGGCCAGAGAGGATTTGTTATCAAGATCAGTTGATAAGCAACTGATAGACTCAATTCCTGAAGAAGCCGCTACTCTGCACCGGCTTCTGGGTTTTCGTCCAAACTCTCTGCAATTAAAATATAATGCCCAACAGCCTTTAAACTGTGACGTATTATTAATTGATGAAGCCTCCATGATCGACTTACCCATGATGACACGTGTTCTGCGCGCTTTACCTGAACAGGCCACCCTTATTTTACTGGGCGATGCGGATCAGTTACCTTCTGTTGAAACCGGCAGTGTACTATCTGACATTGCCTGCCATCCGCATCCGGGTTATAACGCAGACTCGGCTGAACAGATCAAACAGATCAGTGGACAAACCGTTAAGATTAATAATAACAGCCACTATAACCATCTGACATTATTAACCCACAGTCGGCGTTTTGGCGGTGAAATTGGTGCCATTGCCAGTGAAGTCATTAATACCCAGGCTCAGAAAAGCTGGCAGCGCCTACTTGATAATGAACAGCAAAGCATTCATTTTGAGCACAAGGAAAAAGAGCAGTTATCTTATCTGCCTGATCCCTTATGTAAAAACTGGCTCTCCCAGGCCTGTAGATATTATTTTTTAACCATATCCAGAGCACCTGATTTACCGCAGGCCTTTGCCGCACTGGCAGGCTTTCGTATTCTTGTTCCAACCCGTGTGGGTGAGCGGGGTGTTGAGCACTTAAATAAAACAATTGAGCAGCAATTATCAGTATTAAATCCATCTGTTCGCCCTGGTACACACTATCCTGGACGACCCATAATGGTTATTCAGAACAGTTATTCCAGCCATTTGTTTAATGGTGATGTCGGTCTGATATGGTCAGATAAAAACGGCAAACTATCAGCCTGGTTTGAAAACGAGGACGGACAGTACCGTAAAATCAGCCTGGCTCGATTACCCTCAGTTGAAACCGTCTATGCCATGACCATTCATAAAACCCAGGGTTCTGAATTTAATCATGTGGCTATTATCCTGCCCAGTCAGGAATACCCCTTATTAAGCCCTGAACTGCTTTACACCGGCCTGACCAGAGCCAAAGAACACCTGTATATTATTGGCAGTGAAACCGTCTGGAAAGCAGCCTTAACTGAACGGACATGGCGTTATTCGGGGTTGCGAACCCGTTTAAACAATTAGCTCTAATATCGTTCGAAATAAGCGATGTGTTTTTTACGTCCTTTTAATTGACTTATTATGTGTCCTAATACCATAATTAGGTATACATTGGTATAAAAGAGGTGCGATATGGCTAAAAATACAAGTATTACCCTGGGTGATCATTTTGATAGCTTTATAACTGGGCAAGTTGAAAGTGGTCGATTTGGTTCGGCTAGTGAGGTTATTCGGGCTGCGCTTAGGTTGCTTGAAAATACAGAAACACGGCTTGAGACTTTGAGGCAAATGCTTGATGAAGGAGAAAAAAGCGGTGTTGCAGATTATGACTACGAAGCATTTATGGCCGAGCTTGATAGCGAAAATGATAAATGAAGGCATTTGAATTAAGCAAGGAAGCTAAGGAAGACCTGAGAAAAATTGCCCGATTTACAGAAAAACGCTGGGGTCGAGACCTGCGATTTTTGTATATTAAACAATTTGATGATGTATTTCATTTGTTAGCGAAGACCCCAACCATGGGTAAGAAATGTGAATACATAAAAAAAGGATATAGAAAATTTCCTCAAAATAGCCACATTATTTTTTACCGCGAATTTGAGAGGACTAAAATTTTTGTGATACGCATACTCCATAAAAATATGGATGTTGAGTCGAAATTTTTGCCCACATAACGGACAAATAAAAAAGGCAGAAGGAATAGCTGTTGATTCGGATAAAAATCTCTTTATATCATCAGTTATGAAACTGACAGACTTTATGTTTTTAATGTAAACTGGTAATTAATATATCTTGAATGGTTAGTCAGAGGCTACTATGAAAAAGCTGAAAAATGAAAAAGCATTAGTTAAAAAGGCAATTTTAGAGGGTGTTAAATATGGAGAGGGTAGAGGGGTGGTAGAATTTGAACCCACTGATTCTGCACATGAAAAAATTGAGTACATCTATCGATTACTTGT
>JBHNNM010000069.1:0-10062 GCA_048563625.1 Gammaproteobacteria bacterium
GAAAAACTGAATAATAGACCAAGAAAGAGTCTTAACTTTCTTACACCATTCCAGGCAATGCAGAAATCACTTACAAGAACGGGAAATTCATGCGTTGCACTTCAGAGTTGAATCCGCGTGTCTTTAAAAACATTCATTTATTGTTTATAAACCAATACGGAAAAAACCTTAAAAAAATAATGAATATTGTTTTAAATCAAGGATATTTCTTTTTTAAAGAGAGATCCTTAAGTAATTCTATTGTTAAGTTTTTCTTAAACATTTCTGATTAAAAAACGGGTAGGGATTATGAGTTCACCAAGCTTTCTTCGACGTAAACTTTTTATGGGAGTTTCTGTCGGTGCAGCCATCTTTTTTATTGTCCTGGGTATTATTTTATGGGGTGGTTTTAATACTGCTCTTGAAATGACCAATACTGAAAAATTCTGTATCTCCTGTCATGAGATGGAAGATAATGTTTATCAGGAATACAAGACTACTATTCACTATGCCAACCGTTCCGGTGTTCGTGCTAAATGCCCGGACTGCCATGTACCACGGGAATGGATTTACAAAATGAAGCGTAAGATCCAGGCTTCCAATGAAATCTATCACAAAATTATGGGTACTATTAATACCCGCGAAAAATTCCTTAACGAACGCATTAACCTAGCCAAGCATGAATGGGAACGCATGAAATCCAGTGATTCCAGAGAATGTCGTAACTGTCATGATTTTGAATCCATGAGTATTGCCTACCAAAGACCCAGAGCCAGAAAACAGCATCAGTTTGCCTTACAGAATGGTAATACCTGTATTGACTGTCATAAGGGGATTGCCCATCATCTTCCAGAAGGACTGGATGAAGAGTGGCTGGAAGAGTTTTCACAGCCAGATCCAGCACTTGCAAAACCTGATGCTACTCTGAGAGCACCGGTGAATGCCAAACAGGAAAAATTACTGGAACTGTCTAATAATCCACCTAAACCCAAAGTCATCACTAAAACAGTAATTAAGGAAGTACCTTCTGCTGAATGTAAAGCCGGTGATACTTCTGCACCTCAGGCCTCTGCCGGAGCTGCAGGTTTTGGTATTGACTGGAGTGATGTCCCTGAGCGTACTGTCACTGTGTTCTACCCTGGGCAGGCATCCATGGAATGGATATTCAAGGGCATCGAACATGGTGGTAAACGCCCATTTATGAGCGGTGAAACCTGTGCCAGCTGTCATGATAAGGAAACAGCTGATATGGGAGAGAAAATTGTCACCGGTGAAAAACTGGAGCCCACACCTATTCCAGGTAAGCGCGGCAGTATTCCGGTTAAAGTTCAGGCAGCTCATGATAATGATTACCTGTATATGCGTTATGAATGGGAAGACACTGAACATCATCCCATACCATTTGCAGACGGTGGCAAGATGGATCCCGATAATCAGGTCAAGCTGGCCATGATGTTTGCTACTGATGATGTGGAATACGCTGATCGTGCCGGTTGCTGGGGTACCTGTCATATTGACAACCGCAATATGCCTAATGCACCGGATCAGGCAACCATTGATGCATATCCTCAGAAAGATCAGGTGGATATGAGTAATGGAATTACCAAGTACATTACTGAAAGTCGTACTCATGTTGAAATCAAAGGTCGTCGCGGTAAAGTTCTGGGCGGCTGGAACAAGCTGAAAACGCCGGAAGAAATCAAAGAGGAATTGAAAGCCGGACGTTTTATGGACCTGTATCGCTATGAAATGGGTACCAAAAAAGCTGAAAACGGCTTTATTCTGGCTGACCGTGAACTGCCTGAAGGTGGAGTTGAGTTTAAAGCCTCCAAACAGGGCAATAGCTGGGTGCTTGAGGTGAAACGCAAGCTTAACAGCGGCGCTGAAACGGATATACCATTAGAGCTGGATAAGGTCTATAACTTGGGATTTGCCATTCATGATGATTACACCAATGGTCGTTTCCATCATGTTTCCCTCGGCTATAAACTGGGCTTCGATAATCCTGAAGCGGATATCAATGCCGTTAAGAAAGAAGCCAGTGCGGTTGCACCAGCCGCTGCCCCTGCGGGTGGTAGCTCTGCTTCTTCTGGTGGCGGATCTGGTATTGACTGGAGTAAGGCTGCAGAGCGTGAAATTACTATTTTCTATCCCGGACAGGCGGCCATGGAGTGGATTTTCAAAGGCAGTGAACATGGCGGTAAACGCCCCTTTATGAGTGGTGAAACCTGTGTCAGCTGCCATGATAAGGAAACTGCGGATATGGGAGAGAAAATTGTCACCGGAGAAAAACTGGAGCCTACACCCATTCCTGGTAAGCGCGGCAGTATCCCGGTTACTGTGCAGACCATGCATGATAATGATAAGCTGTATATGCGCTTTCAGTGGCAGGATACTGAGCATGCGCCCGTACCGTTTGCGGACGGCGGCAAAATGGATCCGGCGAATAAGGTGAAGCTGGCAGTCATGTTTGCTACGGATGATGTGGAATATGCTGATCGTGCCGGTTGCTGGGGTACCTGTCATATCGATAACCGTGATATGCCTAATGCTCCGGATCAGGCTACCATTGATGAGTATGCTAAAGATCAGCAGATTGATATGAGCAGGGGTATTACCAAGTACATTACTGAAAGTCGTACTCATGTGGAAATTAAAGGCCGTCGTGGTAAGGTGCTCGGTGGCTGGAATAAACTCAAAACACCCGATGAAATTCAGGCCGAACTGGACGGCGGTCACTTTATGGATCTGCATCGTTATAAAGCCGGTGAAAAAATCTCTCAGAACGGATTTATTCTTGCAGATCGTGAAATGATAGGTGGTAAGGAAGTCGACTTTAACGCCACTCTGGAAAACGGTATGTGGACAGTGGAAATGGTGCGGGATCTTAAATCTGATAAAGATTCCGATTTAAGTCTGGAACTGGATAAGGTGTATAACTTTGGTTTCGCCATCCACGATGACTACAGCCTGGGCCGTTTCCACCATGTATCTTTAGGCTACAAACTGGGTTTTGATAATCCCGATGCGGATTTGAATGCCGTAGCTAAATAGTATTCCACAATTCCCTCTCCCTCTGGGAGAGGGTTAGGGTGAGGGAAAAAAGGCAAAAACAGGAAAATAAAAAACTACTTCAAAGTAATTTTCGCCTTAGCATTTAAATCATTCAGATACTGATTTAACTTTTCCTTAATCAGGATTTTCTCAATCTCTGCTTTCACACTCTCCATTGGTGGAGGCGTAGTCTTACGCTCATCATCAAGAATAATGACATGCCAGCCAAACTGAGACTGAACTGGTTTTTTGGACAGTTCACCTTTTTTCAGGCCCGTTACGGCTTTAGCAAAGGGCTGAACCATATCTTTTTCACTAAACCAGCCTAAATCTCCGCCCTTGCTGCCGGAGCCGGTATCGGTTGATTTTTCTTTGGCCAGTTTGGAGAAGTCAGCACCGTTTTCAATCTGGCTGATAAGCACTACTGCTTCGGCTTCCGTTTTAACCAGAATATGACGGGCCTTGTATTCTTTGGTGGTGTTCTGTAAGACGTTTTTGTCGTAGAACGCTTTAATCTCTGTATCGCTGACCTTAAAGCTTTCTGCAACGGTTGCCAGATAATTGGCAGCAATATAACTGTCAATTAAAGCCTTAACCCGTGCAACCACCTCGGGCTTTTTATCAAAACCGGCTTTAATGGCTTCATGCAGTACCAGCTGACGGTTAACCAGTGCATCTGTTAACAGCTTTCTCTGTTCCGGGGTGATATTTTTATAATCCACCTTGTTCTGAGTAGCGGCTATTTCCAGCTGGTTTTCTGAAATATCCTCACCATTAACATTGGCTATAACTTTATCTTCTGCCAGCAGAGCTGAGGAACTGATTAGGAGGGCCGATAAGGCCAGACCTAAAGCCGTTTTTTTGAATACTGATTTTTTTGCTGTATTTCTTTTCATAATTTTTGAATTAGAACTAAAGATCATTTTATTTCATTCCTTGATAAAAGATTTTAAGAATTAGTTTTGGGTATCAGGGTAGCACTTTTTTAAAGGGTTTTACGATAACTTGGTCATAAACCCCGGCTTTAATATAGGGGTCGACATTGGCCCAGTTTCGGGCATCTTCCAGGGTATCGAACTCTGCAACCACCAGAGAGCCGGTAAAGCCGGCTTCGCCCGGATCATTGCTGTCAATGGCTGGATGCGTCCGGCTAATACCAGACGGCCTTCGTTTTTTAAGGCTTCCAGCCGCTGCAGATGATCGGGCCGTGCAGCTAAACGTTTGTCCAAAGTGTTTTCAATATCACTGGCAATAATGGCATAAAGCATTAAGAGACTTCCTCATCTTCTGCTGGTTCATGAATAATATGGCGCTGCAGGTATAAGATCTGAAAAATCATAAACGCGAAAGTCAGTCCCAGCATGCCATAAAGTTTAAATTCCACCCAGAATTCCTGACGGACTTCTGCAGGTAAATCCAGGCCGTAAAAGAAGGCTACATAAATATTAATCAGGCCTGAAAAGAAGAAAAAGGCCACCCACATCATATTTAAACGCACCCAGATGTTATCGGGTAGGCTAATGGCATGATCCAGCTGACGCTGAATAATATTTTTATCTCCAATAAACTGACTGCCTAGTAATACTAGGCCAAATAACCAGTTGATCACCGTGACTTTCCATTTAATAAAGGTATCGTCATGAAACAACAGGGTCATACCGCCGAAAAGCAGGATAACCACCAGATTGATAATATGCTGATTTTCCAGTTTTTTATGCCTGAACCATTGTATGGCTGTATGAATTACGGTGGCGATAATGGCTGCTGTGGTGGCTGCATAAATGTCATTACCGGTAAACTTATAGGTGGCAAAGAAGATAATAATTGGTAAAAAATCGTATAAAAACTTTAACATAAGTGTGCTTTTTCTTTGTGGTGGTCTGTTTTTTTAATGGAAATTATAAATTCGCTAAACGGCTATTTTGACATCTATGTAAATTAAGAACAACTTTTTAAATAATGGATGATTTTTAACCATTTTTAAACCGCTTTCTTTTTAAAATGAATATGTTGGACTCTAATATTAGAACAAAATTCAATAAAGAATAAAAATCAGCCTCAAAATAAGGTAAAATCAGCCTCTTTTTATAATAATATCCCGTAAAATGCAGATAGACCTTCATACTCATTCCACCGCATCTGATGTACGCTTGCCGCCTGATGAATTAGTCCAGCGTGCACCACAGGCAGGGGTTGAAGTGCTGGCACTGACTGATCATGATGGCGTGGACGGTTTGCAGACGGCACGTCAGTCGGCGCAGGCAGAAGGTATTCGTTTTGTTAATGGTATTGAACTGTCAGTTACCTGGAACAAGCGCACGGTGCATATTGTGGGGCTTAATTTTGATCCGGACTACGAGCCATTGCAAAAAGGCATTACTGAATTGCAGGCTTTTCGGGAGCATCGGGCACGGGAAATTGCGGATAAGCTGGACAAGGCCGGTATTCACGGTGCTTATGAAGGTGCTCAGTCCTTTTCAGAAGGCCGGATGCTGGGGCGTATGCATTTTGCCAACTTTCTGGTGGAAAGAGGGCATTCCAAAAATATCCGTCATGTATTCAAGCATTACCTGGTAGCGAATAAGCCGGGTCATGTCAGCGGTGACTGGGCCAGTATGGAAGAGGCGGTTGGCTGGATAACTGGTGCTGGCGGCATTGCTGTTATTGCTCATCCGGCCCGTTATAAGCTGACCCGAACCAAATTACGTAAATTAATAAAGGACTTTATGACCGCCGGCGGTCAGGCCATATAGGTGGTATCCGGCAGTCATGATGTTAACGAAGTCAAAACCATGGCGGCCCATGCCAGTGATTTTGATCTATATGCATCAGCCGGATCGGATTTTCATGATCCGGATTTTCCCTGGATTAAACTGGGGCAGTTACCCCCTTTACCACGACAGTGCAAACCAGTGTGGGACTTATTTCTCTGAAAGATGTCCTTATAAATAATATATTAGCAAAAGCTATAAAGATAAAAGCCAAATGGAAGCAGTTAAATGAGCCAGTTTTTTCAAATTCATGAGCAGAATCCTCAGCATCGTCTAATCCATCAGGCGGTGGAGATTATTCGGCAGGGTGGGGTAGTGGTTTATCCAACTGACTCAGCCTATGCTATTGGCTGTCATATCGGTGATAAACAGGCTATGGACAAAATCCGGACTATCCGGCAACTGGATAAAAAACATAATTTTACCCTGGTCTGTCGGGATTTATCAGAAATCAGCACTTATGCCCAGATTGATAATACCCAGTACCGTCTGTTAAAAGCGCATACCCCAAGCCCTTATACCTTTATTTTAAAAGCCACCCGTGAAGTGCCCAAGCGGCTGATGCATGCCAAACGTAAAACCATTGGTATCCGTATTCCTGGTAATATTATTACTCAGACATTACTGGAAGATCTGGGTGAACCCTTAATGAGTTCGACTTTGATCCTGCCCGGTGAAGAACTGCCCATGACTGATCCCTATGAAATACGCCAGGTACTGGAACACCAGCTGGATCTGATTATTGACGGCGGGTTCTGTGGTTTTGAGGCGACGACTGTGGTTGATTTTGAGGAAGAGGTTCCTTATGTGGTCAGAAAGGGGCTGGGTGATCCGACTCCGTTTGAATAGTCAAAAACTTTTAACTTAAAAATGATATAATTACCCGGATGGACGCAACTACAATACAAAAAATTACAATCTGGATCCTGCCGGTATTATTTGCCGTGGCTCTGCATGAAGCAGCACATGCCTGGATGGCAGATAAAAAAGGGGATTCTACGGCCAGAATGTTAGGTCGTCTAACCTTTAATCCTATTAAACATATTGATCCAGTTGGTACCATTATAGTGCCTGTCCTGATGGTTGTACTGACAGGTTTTGCCTTTGGCTGGGCCAAGCCGGTACCGGTAGATGCCCGGAATCTGAGAAACCCTAAAAAAGACATGATGTGGGTGGCCGCTGCCGGGCCGGTCAGTAATTTTCTGCAGGCGCTTTTCTGGGCAGTCTTTTTAAATATATCGGTGATGTTTTTTGACGGGCGTTCTTCCATCAGCCTGTTCTTTTTATTAATGCCAATTGCCGGAATTAGCATTAATGTGATTCTGGGGGTGTTAAATTTATTACCTATTCCAGCACTGGATGGCGGGCGCATTATGTCAGGGCTGTTATCGCCTCGGGCTTCCATGCAGTACAGCAAGATTGAGCCCTATGGTTTCTTTATTATTATTGCTTTAATGCTGACAGGTATCCTGTCTTATATTATTTTCCCGGTGATAGCCGTATTTTTAATGGTTTTATCTTCTATTTCCGGTCTGGATATAGAAGTTTTCTACCGTCTTTTAAATGCCATTCAATAATTTTATTAAGTTTTTTATTTTATCATTCGTTAACCGTTAAAGAGTAACAGGAGTTTATTTTGGTCGTACCAATTCACCAGCAACGGGTTTTGTCCGGCATGAGGCCTACAGGGCAACTGCATCTGGGGCATTATCATGGGGTATTGAAAAACTGGATTAAGTTACAGCATGAATACGATTGTCTGTTTTTTGCTGCCGACTGGCATGCACTGACTACTCATTATGCTGAAACGGAAAATATAGAAGAAAATACCTGGGAAATGGTGATTGACTGGTTAGCGGCGGGAGTAAATCCAGGTTCGGCTAAAATTTTTATTCAGTCCCAGGTGCCGGAGCATGCTGAACTGCATCTGCTGCTTTCCATGATCACACCGCTGGGCTGGTTGGAGCGGGTGCCTTCCTTTAAGGATCAACAGCTTAAGCTAAAAGAAAAAGATCTGGCCACTTACGGCTTTCTGGGCTATCCGCTGCTGCAAAGTGCCGATATTCTGATTTACCGGGCTGGCCTGGTACCGGTGGGTGAAGATCAGGTAGCTCATGTGGAGCTAACCCGGGAAGTAGCCCGGCGTTTTAATCATATTTACGGCCGGGAGCCGGGCTTTGAAGAAAAAGCCGAGGCTTCTGTTAAAAAGATGGGGAAAAAACAGGCCAAACTGTATAACCAGCTGCGTAACCGATTCCAGGAGCAGGGTGATGATGAAGCCCTGCAGACGGCTCAGGCATTACTGGAAGGCCAGCAGAACCTGACCATGGGAGATCGGGAGCGTCTGTTTGGTTATCTGGAAGGTGCCGGAAAAATTATTCTGCCGGAACCCCAGGCCTTATTAACCCCGGCTTCTAAAATGCCGGGGCTGGATGGTCAGAAAATGTCCAAATCTTATGGCAATACCATTTCCCTGCGTGATGATATGGACACTATTGACCAGAAGCTGCGTAAAATGCCGACCGATACTAACCGGGTACGCCTGACTGATCCTGGTGATCCGGATAAATGTCCGGTCTGGCAGCTGCATGAAGTATACTCGGATGAAGAGCGGAAAAACTGGGTGCAGGAAGGCTGTCGCAGTGCGGGTATCGGTTGCTTGGACTGTAAGCGTCCATTAATTGAAGCCATACAGGAAAAATTAAAGCCTATTCAGGAGCGGGCTAAAGAGTTCAGTGAAAACCGGGCGCTGGTCAGAAATATTCTGGCAGAAGGACGTGAGTTTGCCTCGGATCTGGCCAAAGCTACCCTGGACGAAGTGCGCCAGGCCATTGGCATACAGTACCGTTAGTTATATATCACGGATATGAAGCAGACTTCAGATAATTTGACTGATATTACAGAGACTTCAGAAGCTGTTGTAGAGTCTGCTGAACAGTCGGATGTGAAAGCTGTAAACCCACCAGATGAGCAATCTGTCCAGATAACTGATGGAGGACATCCCCAGCAGGAAGAAATGCCTTTTGCTTATGTGCAGGGGGCGCCTGTTACTGAACTGCCTAAAGATCTCTATATCCCGCCTGAAGCTCTGGAAGTGTTTCTGGAGGCCTTTGAAGGCCCGCTGGATCTGCTGCTTTATCTGATCAAACGCCAGAACCTGGATATCCTGGATGTTCCCATTGCAGATATTACTGAGCAATACGTCAAGTACGTAGAAATGATGAACGACTTTCAGTTTGAACTGGCTTCAGAATACCTGGTTATGGCCGCAATGCTAGCTGAAATTAAATCAAGGATGCTGCTGCCCAGACCGGAAAATATAGAGGAAGAGGAGGCCGATCCCCGTGCTGAACTGATCCGCCGTCTGCAGGAATACGAACGCTTTAAAAAAGCTGCCATGGATATTGACGAATTACCGCGTATGGGGCGGGACGTCTTTCCGGTATCCTCTGAAATTAATTATTCTACGCCGAGTAAAGAGCCGGATGTCAGTATGAAAGAACTTATGCTGGCTCTGAAAGATGTAATGAAACGGGCAGAAATGTTTACCCATCATAATATTGAGCGTGAAACCCTCTCAGTTCGGGAACGTATGACCATTGTGCTGGAAAAACTCAATCAGGACGGTTTTACCCGTTTTACTTCCCTGTTTACCTATGAAGAAGGCCGCAGCGGTGTGGTTGTGACTTTTCTTGCTATACTGGAACTCAGCAAACAGCGTATGCTGGAAATTGTTCAGACGGATACTTATGGTGCCATTCATATAAAACCGCTATCACCGGATTCAACAGAAAATTCTGATTCCGGATTATAAGCTTGTAAAGGGATTAAAGGCTGTCGTTAATCCATTTTCGAGCACTTTCAATATCTTCAAAAACCTGAAATTCCCAGCGGGCATTAATACTGTTTGCCAGTTCCCTGAATTGGTGGCATAACTTGATAATATCCGAATCTCTGGCCACCAGAGCCACTTTAAGTTCTCTTAAATATCTGGCGGCTCCGGTTGTTATGGCCACAGGATAATCAATATAGTCTTCTGTTAAGAGATTGCCGTTAACCCCTGAGTAATCACCGATAATATATTTAGTCCGCCCTGAACAAATCATAGTGTATTGATTTATAAGGAAATGTTGGTGAGTTCTGGGCTCTTCTCCGCTCTGATGAGTGAAGAAAGATGCTAATACTCACAAAACCTGTTGAAATATAAAGCTTCTGACAGTTTTATAAGCAATAGGTAATATGAGTATCAACATCTCAC
>JBHNNM010000070.1:0-9965 GCA_048563625.1 Gammaproteobacteria bacterium
CAATGCCCATCAGAAATTGGAAAGCAGCAATGTATCGATTTATAATCGAGTTTGAGGAGCAGTTGGCTCCTTATATTTAAATAAGAGCGGATACACAGTTTAATTTACACTGTCGGTTTTTCACTTCCTGCAGGCCAATCAGGTTCAAGGCTCTTTGCAGGGTATTTATTTCGGAATGAAAACCATAAAGCGGTGAGTTGGCCAGCTTTAAAATGCGGGCACTTAATGCGGCATCGGTATTTATCAGCAGTCCAATTTCTTCAATAGAGGCATTACTGGACTGGATTTTTTCTTCAAGCTGCTGGTATAGCTCGGGCAAAGTATATAATTTGCCCTGTTCAAGAATAAACTGGTTTACTATGAGTTCTATTTCAGTCATTTCTGTCTGTCCGCTTTGATTTTATTTTTGCGTTCCGGGAAATTGACAGCAAGGCAATTTCCGGATGGAAACTATCTAAAGAATAGCAGTATTTATTCAAATTTCTGTGAATTTTATCTGTTTCTATGTGTTTTCTTAATGTTAAATATAAATTCACTTCATAACCGATTGAATAATAATAAAGTTGTGTTTGTTTTATATGAGAATGTCAAGCTTAAAAATAGAACAGTTATTTACTTTTGTATAGCTTTTAATCAGAGTCTTATTTTTTTATCCATTTGGGAATAAAGAACTTGCTATGAAATGCAGATAACCCTATAATCTAGCGCATAAATTTTTTGCATTACATTTGGTATTTTCAGGTGTTTTTAATGCAGAATTTATCATTTAAAATGAGAGATTGAATTCTCCAGCCTGTATTTATCCTTAGGCTCAGGTTAGTTTTAGCTACTTGGGTTAATTATTAATAACGGCTCTGCCGCTTATTACTGGATAAAGTAACAGGATTTTAAGAGTGGGCCTTTGGCCCATTTTTTATTTGTAACGATTTTTTTAAGAATGATTTTGTATCTTTGAGAGCAACTTGAGAACAGCATAAATGCCTGCTAAAACCCAACAACTTGATGACTTGCTTGAACCAGTAGTCAGTTCCATGGATTTTGAATTTGTTGGGCTGGAATATATTTCACAGGGAAGGCATTCAATTTTACGAATTTATATTGATTCTGATAAGGGGATCAGTGTTGATGATTGTGCCGATGTCAGTCGTCAGCTAAGTGCTGTACTTGACGTAGAAGATCCCATTGCGACTGAATATACTCTGGAAGTATCCTCTCCGGGACTTGACCGGCCTTTGTTTAAACTGGATCAATATGAACGGTTTGCAGGTGAAGACGTAAAATTTAAAACCCTGAGACCGCAGCTTGACAATGGTCAGCGTAAGTTCAAAGGCACAATAGAGTCAGTTGATAAAGAAAATCAGAATATAATTTTTATGGTGGATGGAGAACAGCTTGTTGTGCCGTTTGCCGATATAGATAAAGCAAATATTATTGCTAAATTTTAATCAGGGCATAGGGGCAGGTTGCTCTTGGTATCCAGTTATTGATCTCCGATAATAATCGGAACTGTTAGGACAAAAGTATGAGTAAAGAAATTCTTCTGGTTGTTGATGCCGTTTCACATGAACGTGGTATTGAAAAAGATATAATTTTTGAAGCGCTTGAAAATGCATTAGCTTCGGCAACCAGAAAAAAAGCCGGTAAGGACATTGATGTCAGGGTATCAATTGACCGAACCACCGGAGATTATGAAACTTTTCGCCGCTGGCAGGTGCTGGATGATGAAGTTGACCCCTTTGAATATTATGACAAGCAGGTTCTGCTGTCGAGAATCAAGGACGAACACCCGGATGTTAAACCTGGCGACTATATAGAAGAACCTATGGAATCCGTTGAGTTCGGTCGTATTGCAGCCCAGACAGCCAAACAGGTTATTGTACAGAAGGTTCGTGAAGCTGAGCGTCAGAAAGTGGTGAATGAATACCAGGAACGCATTGGCGAAATGCTTTCAGGAACGGTTAAGCGTATTGAGCGCGGCAATGTCATTGTTGATATCGGCAATAATATTGATGCGATTATCAAGCGTGAAGACATGATCCCCCGCGAACCAGTACGTAATGGTGACAGAACCCGCGGTTATCTGTATGAAGTCAAGTCCCAGAACCGGGGGCCGCAATTAAGCCTGAGCCGGGTTATGCCTGAATTTTTAATTCAGCTGTTTACAATTGAAGTTCCCGAAATCGGGGAAGGCCTGATAGAAATTCATGGCGCGGCACGTGATCCCGGGCTGCGGACCAAAATTGCTGTAGAAGCACATGAAGATCGCATTGATCCTGTGGGTGCCTGCGTCGGTATGCGTGGTTCCAGAGTTCAGGTTATTTCTAATGAAATGGCCGGGGAACGGGTTGATATTATCTTATGGGATGAAAATCCGGCTCAGTTTGTTATTAACGCCATGTCACCGGCAGAGGTTCAGTCCATTGTTGTAGATGAAGAAAGTCATTCCATGGATATTGCTGTTGAAGAATCCCAGCTTTCACTGGCCATTGGACGAAATGGCCAGAACATTAAACTGGCTTCCCAGCTTACCGGTTGGGAACTCAATGTTATGACTGTTGAGGAAGCTGAAAGTAAAACTGAAGAAGAAGCCCAGAAAATCATTAATCAGATGATGGATAACCTGAATATTGATGAAGATCTGGCTATTTTATTATTAAACGAAGGCTTTACCTCTCTGGAAGAAGTGGCTTATGTGCCGCTGCAGGAGATGCTGGAAATAGAAGAACTGGATGAAGATACGATAATGGCCCTGCGTGAAAGGGCCAAGGATGTACTGCTCACCCGGGCCATTCGTGATGAAGAACAGCTCAGTGATGCTGAGCCTGCTACCGATTTACTGGAAATGGACGCCATGGATGAAACGCTGGCTCATAAACTGGCCTCCAGAAACATTATATCCATGGAAGATCTGGCAGAACAGTCAGTAGACGAACTGCTTGATATAGAAGGTATAGATGAAGCCAAAGCGGCTGAATTGATTATGACCGCTCGAGCCCCGTGGTTTGCTGAGGAAGAACAGAACAATGACACGGTCAGTGTCGATAAACCATCAGAACAGCAGCTAGAAGATAAGCAATAAGCGGTTGGGCGAGGAGAGAAATTATGTCAGAAACCAAAGTTAAAGAATTTGCCGAAACCGTCGGTACGCCCGTCGTTCGACTGATCACACAGATGCATGGTGCCGGAATTAAAGTCGAAGGACCGGACTCAACCGTAACGGAAGAAGAAAAACAGCAATTGCTGGCTTATCTGCGTGACAAGCATGGTGCAGGCAGCACCAACCCGAATAAAATCACCCTGAAACGTAAAACCACAACCGAACTGACAGCAGCTTCAAGTTCTAAAAAAGGTGGTAAAAAAGTTAAGGTGGAAGTTCGCAAGAAACGAACCTATGTAAAACGCAGTGCCCTGGATGATACCCAACCAGCCCTTTCAGCAGAAGAAGAACTGCTTGAAACTAAGCGTCTGGAAGAGCAGAAGGCTGCAGAAGAAGAACAGGCCAGGCTGGAAGCAGAAGCTGCAAGACAGGCCGAGGCAGCCAAAGCGGCAGAAGCGGCTTCTAAAAATGAAGAGGAAACAGAACAGGCGGTTGAAACCGGAACTGTTGAAGAGCCTTCAGCTAGTGAAAAGCCTTCAGCCAAGTCAACCGAACAGCTTGAAATTGAAGAGCGGGCCAGAAAGCAGACCAGGCCTATTCTTAAGGAAGCCCCCAGACCTGACAAGACCACAAAAGCCAAACAGAGACATCCTGATAAACCCAAGTTCTCTGATAAAGACAAGAAAAGCAGCAAGTCTACCGGCCGATCCCGTAAAGGCAAACTGAGTGTTGATGAAAAGCAGGGTGGTAAAGGTCGTTTCAAGAAGAAAAGAACTTCCGCACCTAATATTGAAACCAAGCACGTGTTTGAAATGCCGACTGAGAAGAAAGTACTGGAAATTCCAGTGCCTGAAACTATCAAGGTTGGTGATCTGGCACAGAAAATGTCGGTTAAAGCCGGTGAAATTATTAAAGTTATGATGAATATGGGCAGCATGGTTACCATTAACCAGATGCTAGATCAGGAAACCGCATCCATTGTTATAGAAGAAATGGACCATATACCAGTTGCCATGAAAAACGATGAAATTGAAGACACCCTGATGGAAACTCATAATGAAGGCGAAGCCGTGCCAAGGGCTCCGGTGGTCACAATTATGGGGCATGTTGACCATGGTAAAACTTCATTACTGGATTATATTCGTGAGTCTAAAGTGACAGAAGGGGAAGCCGGGGGCATTACCCAGCATATTGGTGCTTATCATGTGGAGACTGATAAAGGCATGATCACCTTCCTTGATACTCCCGGACACGCCGCCTTCACTGCTATGCGTTCTCGTGGTGCCAATGCGACGGATATCGTTATTGTTGTCGTTGCAGCAGATGACGGTGTTAAGCCTCAGACCAAGGAAGCCATTCAGCATGCTAAGGCAGCCGATGTGCCTATTATTGTTGCAATCAATAAGATAGATAAGGAAACCGCTGATCCCGAACGAGTTAAGAATGAACTGGCGGCTCTGGATGTGATCCCTGAAGAGTGGGGTGGTGATGTCATGTTTATGCCTGTGTCCGCGAAAACCGGTGAAGGTATTGATGAACTGCTTGATGGCATTTCTGTGACCGCTGAAGTAATGGAACTGACGGCTATTCCTGATGGTCCTGCCAAAGGCGTGGTTATTGAATCACGCCTGGACAGGGGTCGTGGTGTAGTAGTCACCATCCTGGTTCAGGAAGGTGTACTGAAAAAAGGTGATATCATTATTGCCGGCCAGGACTACGGACGTATTCGTGCCATGGTTGATGAAAATGGTAAGACCATCAAGGAAGCCGGACCTTCTATCCCGGTTGAAGTGCTTGGGCTTTCCGGCACACCGGCCGCTGGTGCGGAAGTCATGGTGGTTAAGGATAAACGTAAAGCACGGGAAGTGGTTATGTTCCGTCAGGGTAAATACCGTGATGTTAAACTGGCTCGTCAGCAGGCCGCCAAGCTGGAAAATATGTTTACCCAGATGGAAAGCGGTGATGTTAAGACCATTAATATTGTGCTTAAAGCCGATGTGCAGGGTTCTGTAGAAGCAATTTCTGAATCACTGAAAAAACTCTCTACCGATGAAGTCAAGGTCAATATTGTGGCTGACGGTGTAGGCGGAATCAATGGTTCTGATGCGCAGCTGGCTGTGGCTTCCGGGGCTATTATTATCGGCTTTAATGTCCGTGCCGATGCGACGGCGAAAAAGATCATTGAAACAGAAGATATTGATCTGCATTACTACAGTATTATTTATGACTTGCTGGATGAAGTTAAATCTGCAATGACCGGTATGCTGTCACCTGAATTCAAGGAAGAAATTATTGGTCTGGCTGAAGTACGTGATGTGTTCCGTTCTCCCAAGCTTGGTGCCATTGCCGGCTGTATGGTTATAGACGGTGTGGTTAAACGCAGCAATCCTATTCGTATACTGCGTGATAATGTGGTTATTTATGAAGGTGAGCTTGAATCACTGCGCCGCTTTAAAGATGATGTACAGGAAGTTAAAAACGGTATGGAATGCGGTATCGGCGTTAAAAACTACAATGATGTCAAGCCCGGTGATCAGATTGAAGTGTACGAGCGTGTTCAGGTTAAAAGAACACTGTAGTCCTTTTTACAGCTAACTAAATACAGGCAGTAAACAATGGCAGGTAATCAGAATTGCAGTCGACGGGTTGGCGGACTTATCCAGAGGGAACTGGCTACTATGCTGATGCGTGAGGTTAAAGATCCTCGCTTATCTATGGTATCCATTACTGCCGTGGATGTTACCCGTGATCTTGGACTGGCACGGGTTTACTATACTGTTATTAATTCTGATCAGGATGTCAGTCTGCTGGACGATGTCAGACAGGGACTGGACAGAGCCAGTGGTTTTTTACGTCATGAACTGGGTCAGCGGATCAAACTGCGTATTGTGCCCCAGTTACTGTTTCGCTATGACGAATCAGTACAACATGGTGCCCGACTGACCCAGCTTATTGATAAGGTCGTTGAAGAAGATAAAAAACATCATCAATCCTTTGACAAAGACGACCAGACAGACTGAATCATTCATGGCGCGTAGAAAAAAAGGCCGTCCTGTCAATGGCATTCTTGTTCTTGATAAACCTTCAGGCATAACATCTAATGCCGCATTACAGAAAGTAAAACGACTCTTTGATGCTCAGAAAGCCGGTCATACCGGCAGTCTGGATCCCCTTGCCAGCGGTGTGTTACCCATTTGCCTGGGTGAAGCCACCAAACTTTCCCATTACCTGCTTGATGCTCATAAACGATACCGGGCAAAATGCTTCCTCGGTACTACGACGACTACCGGCGATTCTGAAGGGGAAATACTGGAGCAGCGTTCGCTAGCTGAACTGGATGAAGCCCGTTTGCTGGACTTACTGGAAACCTTTAAAGGCACTCAGCAACAGATGCCTCCCATGTATTCGGCATTAAAACATAATGGCCGTCCTCTGTATGAATATGCCAGAAATGGTATCGAAATTGAGCGTAAAAGCCGCGAAATCACCATTGTTGAGTTAAACCTTCTAAATTTTGAGTGGTCTCCGGATAACCCTGATGGAAGTCCTTTTATTGAGCTTGAAGTACTTTGCTCCAAGGGAACTTATATTCGTTCCCTGTGTGAAGATATCGGCCGAGCTTTAGGCTGTGGCGCCCATATTGCAGAGCTTCGACGCCTGGAAGCTGAACCTTTTACTCTGTCCCAGACTGTCAGCCTGGAACAACTGGTGCAGCAGGAAGATTTTGCTCAACGAGAAAACTTGCTGCTGCCGGTTGATTCGGCCATAGCCGGTTTCCCTGCCGTTCACCTTAGCAGTGAGGAAAAGGGGCGCATAGAACATGGCCATGAAATTGAGTTTAAAGGTGATAGTGAGCATAAAGCCATTAGCGAACATAAAGTCTTAAATAATCATAAAACTGGCAATATGGATTTTCGGTTGTATTTTAATAATACCCTGATTGCACTGGCGGTTCTTGATCAAAACGGTAAGTTAAAACCCAAACGACTACTGTTTTTATAATGGCGGCTGTAACCACCTGATTTTATCCGTCATTTTAGTGGTCATTGAGTATTTTATATTGAGAATTTAAAGCGGGTTTAATGCTTGTTTAATATCAGTTGAACAGGTAAAATACGCACCTTTACGGGATCGTAATAGTACGATTCTTTTTTAGCAACACTCTATAATTGAGTTGCACCGGTTTAAATCAGGATAATCGATTTTTTCTGGTACTTTAATGTTTTAGGAGTAATAATACATGATTTCTGCACAACAAAAAAGCGCAATAATTGAAGAACACAGCCGCGGTACGAATGATACAGGTTCCCCCGAAGTTCAGGTAGCCCTGTTAACAGCCCGCATCCTGGATCTGACAGAACACTTTAAAGAACACAAGCATGATTTCCATTCCCGCCAGGGTTTGTTAAGAATGGTCAGCAAACGTCGTAAAATGCTGGATTACCTGAAGAAAAAAGACGTTGAGCGTTATCGTGCACTTATCACTAAACTGGGTCTGCGTAAGTAATCACCCCGTAAGATAAATCAATTCTCATACAATAGCCGAATATAACGGAGCAAAAGTAGCGTGACACCAATTAAAAGAACCTTTCAGTACGGCCAGGACACCGTCACTCTTGAAACAGGCGAGATAGCTCGTCAGGCATCCGGTGCCGTTATAGTCAATATGGGTGGAACTAGCGTTTTTGTAACTGCGGTAGCCCGAAAAGAACCAAAACCAGGTACTGACTTTTTCCCATTAACCATTAATTATCAGGAAAAAGCCTACGCAGCAGGAAAAATCCCCGGTGGTTTTTTCAAACGAGAAGGTCGTCCAACCGAAAATGAAACATTGGTTGCACGCTTAATTGACCGTCCGCTACGTCCTCTGTTTCCAAAAGGCTATTACAATGAAATCCAGGTAATCTGTACTGTGGTTTCCCTAAACCCTGAAGTTGACCCTGATATTCCATCTATGATTGGTGCTTCTGCCGCACTTAGTCTGGCTGATGTACCTTTTAACGGTCCTATCGGCTGCTGCCGGGTCGGCTATAGCGAAGGCGAATATCAGCTTAATCCAACCCGTGAGCAACTGGATGAATCTGAACTGGATCTGGTTGTTGCCGGTACCGATACTGCGGTTCTGATGGTTGAGTCAGAAGCGGATGAGCTGCCTGAAGACGTTATGCTTGGTGCAGTAATGTATGGCCATGAGCAGTTACAGACTGTTATTAACGAAATTAATGAGTTTGTTAAAGAAGTTGGTGTAACCAGAACGGAATGGACAGCGCCTGAAGTAGATCAGGAACTCGTGGATACTGTTGCCAGTGAATGTGAAGCGGATGTTGTCGAAACCTATAAAATCAGTGACAAGCTGGAGCGTCTGAATAAGCTGGACGATATCCGTAATGCCCTGATTGAAAAGTTTGCTTCCGGTGAAGATGCCAAATGGGATGCGGCGGAATTATCCAATGCCTTCTATAAACTTGAAAAGAAAGTCGTACGCGGCAGTATTATTGCAGGAAATCCCCGTATTGATGGTCGTGATACCAAAACGGTTCGTCCTCTGCATATTCGTACTGGCGTTCTGGAACGTACTCACGGTTCGGCTCTGTTTACCCGTGGTGAAACCCAGGCACTGGTCGTTACCACTTTAGGTACTGCTCGTGATGCACAGATTATTGATGCTCTGGAAGGCAGCTATAAAGATTCATTTATGCTGCATTATAACTTCCCTCCATACAGTGTGGGTGAAACCGGTATGGTCGGTTCACCCAAGCGTCGGGAAATCGGTCATGGCCGTCTGGCAAAACGCGGTGTAGCTGCGGTAATGCCAACCGTTGAAGAATTCCCGTACACCATTCGGGTGGTTTCAGAAATCACTGAATCCAACGGTTCCAGCTCCATGGCTTCTGTCTGTGGTACCAGCCTGTCCCTGATGGATGCCGGTGTGCCTATTTCTTCCCCGGTTGCAGGTATTGCAATGGGGCTGATTAAAGAAGACGACAACTTTGCGGTTCTAACGGATATTCTGGGTGATGAAGATCACCTGGGTGATATGGACTTTAAAGTGGCCGGTACTGAAACCGGTGTTAATGCCCTGCAGATGGATATTAAAATTGAGGGTATTACCAAAGAGATCATGCAAATCGCTCTGGATCAGGCCAAAGATGCACGCCTGCACATCCTGGAACAGATGAATGCCGTTATTTCTGAACCTAATACGGATATGTCAGATTTTGCACCACGCATTCTGACCATGCAGATTAATCCGGAAAAGATTCGTGATGTTATCGGTAAGGGTGGTTCAACCATTAAGGCTCTGACTGAAGAAACCGGTGCCAATATCGATATTGATGAAGAAGGTATTGTTAAAATTTCTTCTGTTGATAATGTTGCTGCACAGGAATGTAAACGTCGTATTGAAGAAATTACCGCCGATGTTGAAGTGGGTAAAATCTACAATGGCCGTGTAACCAAGATTATGGACTTTGGTGCCTTTGTCACCATTATCCCCGGTAAAGATGGTCTGGTTCATATTTCCCAAATCTGTGAAGAGCGTGTTAATAACGTTACTGACAAATTATCCGAAGGTGAATTTGTTGATGTTAAAGTACTCGAAATTGACAAGCAGGGTCGTATTCGCCTGAGCATGAAAGCTATTGCAGCCGATGCTGCCAAGCCAGACAGCGGATCTACTGAAGAATAAGTTACTTTATTCCCCCCCCTTCTTTTCTGTATCTTGGTCACATCTTTTTACCAAGCAGAGGAACTTATTTGGGGTTCATGGATCAGATATCAAAACCATACAGGAAATTGGTATCATGAGTAAAGTATTAAATGAAGCAGAGTGGGCTAATCAAGTATTTGGAGAGGCTGAACTTGGAGA
>JBHNNM010000071.1:0-9923 GCA_048563625.1 Gammaproteobacteria bacterium
AGTCGAAGAGAAATTCCGCCTCCATGGTGAGCAAATACCTGGAAAAGGCAGGGGGTCAAGGAGGAGTCCTGAAAGGAAGCTCCTTGATAGCCTGACTTTGGAAGGTAGGCTGTTCACTATGGAGGTGGTATTTCAGGTTTGTTCATTTAACCACTGCTGACTTAAACCACCGCAATGAGCGTTTACACAGTTATTTTTACACCCTCAAAAGCTCAGGCAAAACGCAAAGCCGCTGCTGCCAAAGCCAGAAAAAAAGCAGCCGCTGCTAAAAAACGCGCTGCAAAAAACAGCTAAAAGATAACAGTCCAACTACCTGTTCCCTCTCCCCCCGGGAGAGGGTTAGGGTGAGGGCCTTTTTTAAATAAGCTTTAACCTACCCAATCTGCAACTCAAACTTAATCGCCTTTAAATATTCTCGTTCCTGTTCCAGATCCACCAGCGTTAATGGATGCTGATCAAAAAACTCTTCCTGAAATATTAACCGGAGTTTCTTTTCACCGGCTTCTGCTTTTATTTCAGGCTGGTTATCTTCACCACGGCCTCTGTGTAGTAAAACACTTAGACGTAACAATATGGCCAGATACATTAAAGACTGGTAACAGTTTTCAGGCAGGGTTTTAAAATCCCGTTTGGGAAATTTGCGACGTTGTGCACGGATAAGTAAGGCTAGGCGATGCTGCTCTCTGCGGGAGAAACCGGGTAGATCAGAATTTTCTATAATATAGGCACCGTGTTTATGATACTGGTTATGGGCAATTGACAAACCCGCTTCGTGTAACTGGGCTGCCCATTGCAGGGTCTGTTCACTGTTAAAATGTTCTATCGGCCAGTCATGCTGCACCTGTTGATACAGGTTCAGCATGGTCTTTTCAACTTCTTTAGCCTGACGGGTATCAATATGATACTGTTTGATAAGATGGTTAATGGTTCTCTGGCGGACATCTTCATGATGAAAACGTCCCTGAAGATCATAAATAACCCCTTCACGCAAAGCACTGTCTGAGGCATTCATAGACTCAATTTTAAGTACTTTAAAGGCGGCATATAAAATAGCGACACCGCCGGCAAAAACAGCCTGGCGTTCTTCTGCCAGACCATCAATCTGTAATTTGTTAATGGCTTTCTGTTTGATCATTTCCTTAATCAGCCATTTAAGACCGCCCGTTGTTATGCCGGGAAACGGCGTGGGTTCTTCCTGGGCATCATTATGGGCACGCAATACTTTACCAATGGCCTTAATAGTACCGGATGCACCGGTGGCGTAGGTCCAGCCGACCTTACGATAGGTATTTTTAATGGTTTCCAGTTCCAGACGGGCATAGAGTTCTGCAATTTTGAAATTGGTCTCATTAAGTTTGCCGTCTGCAAAGGCTTTTAAGGTCATACTGACACAGCCCATATGCAGGCTTTCCGTGTAATCGGGTGTAAAGCCTTTACCAATAATAAACTCGGTACTGCCGCCGCCAATATCGATGACCAGACGGTTCTGATCGTTTTCTGACTGGCTGTGGGCCACGCCCAGGTAAATCAGTCGGGCTTCTTCCCGGCCGGCAATCACCTCAATGGAATGGTTCAGAGAAGCTTCTGCTTTTTGAATAAAACGCGCACCGTTTTTTGCCTTGCGTAAAGTATTGGTACCCACAATACGGATGTTTTCTTCTGGTATGTTTTTCAGACGCTGACCAAAACGAGCCAGACAATTCAGGCCGCGCCGCTGGGCCTCTTTGCTGAGTTTACCTTTTTCATCAAGACCGGAAGCCAGACGAACCATTT
Source organism: Gammaproteobacteria bacterium (assembly GCA_048563625.1). Taxonomy (GTDB): domain Bacteria; phylum Pseudomonadota; class Gammaproteobacteria; order GRL18; family GRL18; genus JANELJ01. The sequence continues at coordinate 1,774 of JBHNNM010000071.1, forward strand.
CTTTCATGCGGTCGATGATCAACAGTTGATCGTTTTTAACTTCTGCGACAATCAGGTGAAAACTATTAGAGCCTAAATCAATGGCGGCAAAAACATTTTTACGGTTGTCAGTAGTATTAAGATTTTCTGTAGTTACAGATGGGGTATTTTCATTAGTCATAAATTTTTCTGGTTATATAGCCTGGTTAATTTTAGTTTAGTCAATTTTGTTAACCCGGATCCGATAGGAGGTATCCAGCTCGGTAAAACGTTTAGTGGAATGGGTATAGCCGTTGTTCTGAGTATTGATCTGATTCATTGCGCCGCCCAGGTAAATCCATTCGCCCAGTTTACCCGTGACCACGGTTTCCAGCGAACGCTGATTGATTCTATCCGGATAGGCCCGATTCATTGAACTGTGATAAGGGCGGACTTTTAAGGTAACGCTACCACCATTAAGCGTCGGAAATACCTCAAAGCCTGAGGTGACATCCTGAAACTCCACCGAAGAACCACGTAATAAAGGATATCGGTTATCAGCATAAGGATAATCAGCAGAATAATACGGAACTTTCTGTCCGGTCTGAATCTGAGCCCAGTGACCGGTGGTCGCACGGACTTTGAACGTATCAGGTTGGGAGGTAAAGCCCTGGCGACGGGTATGAGTGGTTTTAATGACTGTACCATCTTTTTTATAACGGACGCTAGCTGTCGGCCTGTTTTGAGGAGGAGCGGTACTGATTATTCGGGCATCTCCGGCCTTAATTTTTCCTTCAATACTATGGGCTTCAATATTGCCGCTGCCATCCAGAGTACTGCTGACTTCCAGCAATAGATTTTGTGTGGGCGCATCAATTTCCTTTAATAGCTGCTCAATCTCTTTCAGTACGGATGGGGGGGCCTTAACAATCAGACTATTGTCTTTTGCTGTGAATGTGGCCTGGGAGCCATACAGGGGTGCCAGAACAGGAATAAGCTCCTGGGCAAACTGATGGGTTTTAAAGACTTTAAAATCATTGGCAGAAACGGCTGAGAAAATCAGTAGAGAGCAGGCAAAGAGAATACTTAATAGAATAATAGAAGAAGATTTCCTGCACAGCATAAATACCATCCTTTCCGGATAATAGACGAATAAGGCTATTTTAACCCTAAATATAATGCAGATACAGTTTATTTATAAACTCAAACGCCTGATCCGGTTATCAATAACACCCACTTCCCACATTTCAGAAAATTGTTCTGCCAGTTTCCTGGTTTCCAGGGGGTTATAAAAATCAGCACGGGCATTAAAGCGTAGCGGATCTTCATGAATAATATAAGCGCGGTCATCAAAAATAATAAAGGTCTGGTATATGTCCTGATGTTCCTTAGCGGTTAATTTAACCTGCATATGACTGGAGATCCGTTGCGCCAGACGCAGTAGCCGGTGATCATTTTTAACCATGTGTTCACTGTCCTGCACCAGTATATTGATATGGGTGCGGGGACTGCGGATAGCGAGATTTTTAATGGCTTCATAAAGCTCATTATTATCATAAATACGAATATCCAGATTATGACTGAATATCCATATCCGGTGCTGTGCCTGTTGGCTCATGGTAATCAATAGTTGCCTGAAAGCATCTTGGTTATCAACCGTGATAAGTTCCTGCGTTTCACCCAGTTTATAATTGTTTAAATCAATCATATTTAACCTATTATAATTGCCTGTTATAAAAGCAGTGTCATTTCCTTATGCATAATGCCGGCGTCTATAAATTCATCACTACTGATCTTAAAACCAGCCTTCTGATAAAAGTTTAGCACATAGGTCTGAGCATTGAGTATTATTTTTTTAACTGAACGTTGTTGACATTCTAAAATGCCTCTTTGCAGAATTTTATAACCAATGCCTTTGCCTCGCCAGTGCGGTAAAACGGCCATACGGCCAATATGGGCAATATCATTAGTAATAATTATCCGTGCTGTTCCAACGGCTTCGGTTTGTCGGGCAATATGGTTGGTCTGATGCTCATCAGTTGTTTTAGGAGTATGTATTTGAGCCAGAAGGTGCAGGGCGGTTGTATCCAGTCCGTCCCATTCCAGTGCTTCAGGGACATGCTGTTCTTCAATAAAAACCCTGGTGCGGATTTGACGTAAAGTGCGGGAAGATTGTGCCCAGTCCACGACACTGATTTTCAGTGAACCGGGCAGTGTTTGACTGCTCATCAACTAATCATCAGGCTTGTAATTTTTTAGCCTGATCGATTGCATTACCGATATAAGTAGCCGGTGTTAAAGCCTGCAGTTCCCGTCTGGCTTCTTCAGGCATATCCAGCTTGCTGACAAAGTCTTTTAAGGTTTCCGGGGTAATGGACTGGCCGCGGGTCAGTTCCTTTAATTTTTCATAAGGCTGTTCAATGCCGTAGCGGCGCATAACGGTCTGAATCGGTTCAGCCAGCACTTCCCAGGTGTTGTCCAGATCCTCAGTCAGGGCTGCTTCATTGATCTGCAGTTTGCTGATACCGCGCAGGGTGGATGAATAGGCTATCAGACAGTGGGCGATACCGACACCCAGGTTTCTTAATACCGTGGAATCAGTTAAATCACGCTGCCAGCGGGAAATTGGTAACTTACTGCTTAAATGGTTCATTAAGGCATTGGCAATACCCAGATTACCCTCGGAGTTTTCAAAATCAATGGGGTTAACCTTGTGCGGCATAGTGGATGAGCCGACTTCTCCAGCAATGGTTTTCTGTTTGAAATAACCCAGAGAAATATAGCTCCAGATATCCCGGTCAAAATCAATCAGGATGGTATTAAAACGGCATAGAACATCAAACATTTCGGCAATGTAGTCGTGTGGTTCAATCTGTATGGTATAGGGGTTAAACTCAATGCCCAGGCTTTCTACAAAGTTCTGAGCAATGTCCGGCCAGTTCAGTTCCGGGTAGGCGGAAATATGGGCATTGTAGTTACCTACGGCACCATTGATTTTACCCATAATGGCACCGGCTTCTAACTGTTTATACTGGCGTTCCAGCCGGTAAGCAGTATTGGCCATTTCCTTACCCATAGTGGTTGGAGAAGCGGGCTGACCATGCGTGCGTGACAGCATGGGCACTTCGGCAAATTCATGGGCCAGGGCGCGGATAGCGTCAATGATTTCTTTTAATTTAGGTAATACCACTTCACTGCGTGCTTCACTGAGCATCAGGGCATGGGACAGATTATTAATATCCTCAGAGGTACAGGCAAAATGAATAAACTCATTAATGGCCATGAGTTCTTCATTATCCTTGATTTTGTCCTTTAAAAAGTATTCCACCGCTTTAACATCGTGGTTGGTGGTGCGCTCAATATTTTTAACCGCTTGGGCATCTTCAAGGGAAAAGTTATCGGTTATGCTGTTAAGCAGGGCATTAGCGGTATCAGATAAAGCCGGGACTTCCTTAATATCCGGATTGGCAGCCAGCATCTGCAGCCAGCGAATTTCTACCCGTACCCGATAACGGATCAGGCCGAACTCACTGAAAATTGGACGAAGAACTGCGGTGGCACGGCCATAACGTCCGTCAATCGGTGAAACGGCGCTTAAACTATTTAAATCCATTCTAAGGACCCCATAAAAATATTTGCGGTGAATAAGGCCCGCTATTATACCTCTAGTTGCCGTCATTGTGCAGAGTAGTTTTGCAGATTAAGATTTAAAATAAAGCCTGTTATTGTGCATCCAGAAATTGATCTGCTCTTAAGTCCCCCTTTTTCAAAGGGGGATAAAGGGGGGTTAAGTCTTTGATTTGCAACCCCCTAAATCCCCCTTCTAAAGAAGGGGGAAGTTAAAAGCTTAATAAACGGATGGAAACCAGTTAGTTCCATGAATTTGTTTATTTCTCCCCCTTGGGAGTACGATCACGAAATAAGCATTTTAGTGTATAATAGGCGCAATTTTTTGAAATGATAAAGGGTTCCAATGTTAGCAGAATACAGACAACATGTTGCCCAGCGCGCTGAACAGGGCTTACCGCCATTGCCGCTGGATGAGAAGCAAACCGCTCAACTCATTGAATTATTAAACCAGCCACCTGCCGGTGAAGAAGCCTTTTTACTGGACCTGTTTATTAACCGGGTGCCTTCCGGTGTGGATGATGCAGCTAAAGTTAAGGCCGAATTCTTAACTAAAGTGGCTAAAGGTGAGCAAAACTGCCAGCTGATAGATGCCGCCAAAGCGACTGAAATCCTGGGTACTATGGGTGGTGGTTATAATATTCAGCCGCTGCTAGACCTGCTGGATAAGGAAGATGTGGCGGATATTGCAGCCGATGCACTGTCCCATACTCTGTTAATAGCCGATGCCTGGCATACGGTTATGGAAAAAGCTAAAACCAATCCATTTGCTAAAAAAGTCGTGGATTCCTGGGCGGCCGGTGACTGGTTTACCTGCCGTTCAAAACTGGCGGAAAGTATCACGGTTAGCGTATTAAAAGTCCCCGGTGAAACCAATACCGATGATTTATCACCGGCCACTGAAGCCTGGTCCCGTCCGGATATTCCCCTGCATGCAAAAGCCATGCTGGTCAGTAAAATGCCCGATGCTCTGGATACTATCGAAAAGCTTAAGGAAAAAGGTCATCCTATCGCTTATGTCGGTGATGTCGTAGGTACCGGTTCTTCCCGTAAATCGGCCATTAACTCTGTGTTATGGCATATGGGAGATGATATCCCCTATATTCCCAATAAGCGTCAGGGCGGGGTAATCCTCGGGGGTAAAATTGCGCCCATTTTCTTTAATACGGCAGAAGATTCCGGGGCACTGCCCATTGAGTGTGATGTTTCTAAACTCAATACCGGTGATGTTATTACTATTAAGCCTTATGAAGGCAAAATCTATGATGAAGACGGTAATGTCATCAGCACCTTTGAGTTTAATCCCAATACTATGGCGGACGAAGTTCAGGCCGGCGGCCGTATTCCTCTGATTATTGGCCGGGGACTGACCGAGAAAACCCGTCAGTCACTGGGGCTGGAACCTACGGATATCTTTACCCGTCCGGAATCGGCAGAAGATACCGGCAAGGGTTATACCTTGGCACAGAAAATTGTCGGCAAGGCCTGTGGTGTTGAAGGGGTGCGTCCCGGTACCTATTGTGAGCCGCGTATTTCCACGGTAGGCTCTCAGGATACTACCGGTGCCATGACCCGTGACGAACTGAAAGAACTGGCCTGTATGGGCTTTGGTGCGGATCTGGTTATGCAGAGTTTCTGTCATACTGCCGCTTACCCCAAGCCGGTGGATATTAAACTGCAAAGCACTTTGCCGGACTTTATTACAGAACGTGGCGGAGTGTCTCTCCGTCCTGGTGACGGTATTATCCATTCCTGGTTAAACCGTATGCTGCTGCCTGATCAGGTGGGCACTGGCGGCGATTCTCATACTCGTTTCCCTCTGGGTATTTCTTTCCCTGCCGGTTCCGGTCTGGTAGCCTTTGCGGCAGCCATGGGTGTGATGCCTCTGGATATGTCCGAATCAGTACTGGTTCGCTTTAAAGGTGAAATGCAGCCCGGTATTACCCTGCGTGATCTGGTTAACGCCATTCCCTGGCAGGCTATTCAGGAAGGAAAACTGACCGTAGATAAGTTAGGCAAGATCAATGTCTTTAATGGCCGTATTCTGGAAATTGAAGGTCTGCCGGAACTGAAAGTGGAACAGGCCTTTGAACTGGCTGATGCCTCAGCAGAACGTTCCGCTAATGGCTGTACCGTGCGTCTGAATAAAGAGCCGGTGATTGAATATCTGAAATCCAATGTGGCTCTGTTAAGCTGGATGATTAAGGAAGGCTACCAGAATGCTAAAACCATACAGCGCCGTATTGATGAAATGAAAGCCTGGCTTGATAATCCCGAGCTGCTGGAACCCGATGCGGACGCCGAATATGCGGATATTATTGAAATTGATCTGAATACGATTAAAGAGCCTATCCTGGCATGTCCGAATGATCCTGATGACGTTAAGCTGCTTTCAGAAGTGGCTGGTCAGGATATACGGGAAGTCTTTATAGGCTCCTGTATGACCAATATTGGCCACTACCGTGCCACGGCTAAAGTACTGGAGTCCTATCTGGATAATGGTGGCGGCAATATTCCGACCCATTTATGGATAGCACCGCCCACTAAGATGGATGAAAAAGAACTGATTAAGGAAGGTGTGCTCAGTATCTACGGCCGTGCCGGTGCCAGAACTGAACTACCGGGCTGTTCTTTATGTATGGGCAACCAGGCCCGGGTTGCGGATGAGGCTAATGTGGTTTCTACTTCAACTCGTAACTTCCCTAACCGTTTAGGTAAAGATGCTAAAGTTTATCTGGCCTCAGCAGAACTGTCAGCAGTAGTCTCTACTACAGGTAAACTGCCCACACCGGAAGAGTATCTGAAGGTGGTAGAAATATTAAAAGGTTCTGAGGATGAAGTGTACCGATACCTGAACTTTAATGAAATGGAAGAGTATTCATCCTGACTATCTTTGTTTAATAAAGTTGTAAGCATAAAAAAGCCGGGGTTTAATCCGGCTTTTTTGGGTGCCATTTAAGCTTTAGTTGACTGTAATGTGTGTTCTTGCAGTACCTATTACATCACCGTTTACCCAGTCAAGGAAGTCCACTGTAACTTCATAAACCCCGCTTTGAGTGGGTTCAAAAATACAGTCATATCGTTCAACTGAACAGGCCTCAATTTCATTGACCTGTACTGGCTTTGGAAAAGGACGGCCGTCGGACATATGAACGGTTGCAGTTAAACCACCAAAATTAATCCTCTGAGGTAAATAACCGGCACAGATATAGTGTACCAGCAGCTTTTGACCCACATTCATATTAACAGCAACAGCCGGATCCGTCAGTGCAGAACGTGCGCCATCCACTCCGGTAATAATAAAATAGTCCGGGTTCAGATCGTTCAGGCCGACATCACCGCCACAGGTACCGGCATACCAGCTAAGAGTATGCCAGGATGAATCAATTTCATCACATGCCCAGATGGCTTCAATATCATAAGTGGGTCCACCGGAGAATAAAGTACCGGGACCTTCGGGTGGATCAATAATCAGTGCACCATACATACCCATTTCCGCATGCAGTACAGTATTAGTATGACAATGGTAAAAATAAGTTCCGGGATGGGCCGCTTTCCATTGATAGGTATAGGTACCACTGACATCAAAGGAATAATGACCGACACCATCATTTTCAGTGCTGGGTTCAATACCATGGTGATGGATGGTATGTTTCCACATATTGCCATTAACGCTCAGGACTGAATAAACAACCTGTCCCTGTGTGACACGCATGGCGGGTGAGGGGAACTGTCCTGCCATGCCGCCGCCGTCAGTAAAGCCCCAAATTGTGACTGTACGACCATCGTCCATGGTCATGCTGCCATTCATATAAATACCGCGATTAAAAGTAACATCTGGAGTTACTTCACCAATTGTAGCCGGTGCATCTGGATAGATATAACAGGCTCCACCCATACCGCCGCCGCCACCGTTTCCGTTTCTCATTCCCATAATATTTCCCCCTTATTCAAATGAAATTGTAGTTGCAAGGCCAAACTGGTATAAACCGCCACCGGCTGTTTGAGTCATTTCATCATGGCAATGCATGGGATAATGACCTTGAGAGACAGGAGGCCAGGAGTCTGGTGGTGTTTCAAAGGGGTAAATAACATCAACACTGCCTATATTATTAGGCAGAAATACAGTATCTTTAACCCAGACATCACGGATAACCCGGTTGCGGGTCAGCCATTCAACATGGTTGGCATGAAAATGCATGGAGTGTATACACAAACCGGCATTTTGAATTCGAACCAGAGTGTTCTGTCACCTATGGAACCTGTGAGACGGGTATCTTTGGCATATCCGGAATCGATATCAGGGTTACCATAATCAGGATGTCCAGGTACGCGCATACTGCGTCTGTTCAGGGTGAAATAATAGGGTTTAAACTTGCTTGTAGGGGTATTGCCGTTACGTACAGCATCATGCCAGATAGGATCGATATCATTGGTGATCCATGAATACTGCTGAACAAAGGTGGGGCTTCCTGCGTAAAGTTCATTACTGCTGCCCTGCGGCATGACTGAGAAACCGCCATGCAATCCGATCAGTCGGTTATATGGTGTATTTAAACCATCAT
>JBHNNM010000072.1:0-9879 GCA_048563625.1 Gammaproteobacteria bacterium
GAACGCTCGGGCAGCACTCCCTGCGTATCAAAGGTTAGGGCCAGAAGTAACAGGAAGAAGAAGATACTTCCCCCGTAAAAGATATTTCTGGCCATGGTTTTTGTAAACACTTCACTCATGGTCTTTTCTCCTTATCATTGGAGCTGGGCAAGATTATTATGATTTTTCCGGTTTTTTTGTATTGTTTTTACTGCGTTTAAAGTGGTCAGATCGGGTTGCATATAACTGTTGGAAAGTATCTATTGTAACGACAAAAATATCATTGACATCAGTCAAGTTTAGACGAGCAGGTAAGAAAAAATACTATTTAAATCCGGGTTTGTAGGAAAAAACTGATGGTGGGCAGATTTAAGGGGGAATGCGGGCATTGGCCCGCATTAAATAAAGTCAGCTGTTAGAGTAACCGTCAGGGTTATTACTCTGCCAGCGCCAGGTATCTTCAGCCATTTCGTCCAATCCCCGTTCTGCTTTCCAGCCGATTTCCTGCAGGGCAAAGCCCGGATCGGCAAAGCATTGTGCGATATCGCCGGGACGTCGGGCTACAATCTGATAGGGCACTTTTTTCCCGGATGCTTTTTCAATGGCGCGAACCATTTCCAGAACGCTATAACCCTGTCCGGTACCTAGGTTATAAACCACGAGTCCCGGCTTACTGTTGAGTTTTTCCAGGGCTTTAATATGACCAACTGCCAGATCCACTACATGAATATAATCGCGCACGCCGGTACCGTCAGGCGTATCGTAGTCGTCACCGAATACCGACAGTTTTTCCCGCTTGCCTACCGCAACCTGGGAAATATAAGGCACCAGATTATTGGGAATACCATTAGGATCTTCACCAATCAGAGCGGATTTGTGTGCACCAACAGGATTGAAGTAACGTAGCAGGGCAATATTCCACTGGGGATCGGCAATATAAAGATCCCTGGATATTTCTTCAATAATCAGCTTGGAACGGCCATAAGGATTGGTTGCAGACAGAGGAAAATTTTCCTTAATGGGAACGGTATGCGGATCGCCATAAACGGTGGCTGATGAGCTGAACACAAAGTTTTTAACATTATGGTCGCGCATTACTTTAAACAGCACCAGAGTACCGGTCAGATTGGTATGGTAATATTCCAGCGGTTTTTCTACCGATTCGCCTACAGCTTTGAGTCCGGCAAAATGAATAACGGCATCAATATCATGCTCATTAAACACCCGGCTTAAACCGCTTTCATCCAGAATATCCTGTTTGTAAAAAGTGACTGATTTACCGGTAATGGTTTTTACCCGGTTCAGGGATTCTCTGCTGGAATTGCAGAGGTTATCAACCACCACGACCTCATAACCGCTGTTTAATAATTCTACGCAGGTATGGTTGCCTATGTATCCAGCTCCGCCGGTCACTAAAATTTTCATTTTATTCTCTTTTTTCTGGTAATAGCTTTATGGAAACGGCTTTTTAGTTGATAGTTTTCTCAGTCTTATTTAATAAGAAGTTTACCCAGAATTTTTTCATAAATCAGGGATAACTTATCTAGATGATCAACGGCTACACACTCGCTAACCTTGTGTATGGTTGCATTAAGTGGCCCTAATTCAATGACCTGTGCTCCGGTGGGGGCAATAAAACGCCCATCGGAAGTACCACCGGCAGTCGAGAGCTCAGTATCAATACCGGTAATGTCTTTAATGCTCTCAACGGCAGCATCCACCAGTTCGCCTTTATCGGTCAGAAATGGGTTGCCGGATAAAGTCCACTGAATATCATAATCAAAGTCATAGGAATCAAGTATTTTTTCAACCCAGGCGGTAATTTTTTCCTGGTTTAACTCTGTAGAAAAGCGGAAATTAAACTGTATTTCAATATCACCGGGGATCACATTAGTGGCTCCGGTGCCGGAATGGATATTGGAGATCTGAAAACTGGTAGGTGGAAAAAATTCATTGCCCTGATCCCATTCAGTTTGAGTCAGTTCAGTCAGAGCCGGCACGGCAAGATGAATAGGATTATTAGCCAGGTGAGGGTACGCGACATGGCCCTGTGTACCGTGTATGGTCAATACGGCACCCAGTGAACCCCGTCGACCGTTTTTAATGGTATCTCCCAGCTCGGATGTGCAGGAGGGCTCGCCCACCAGACACATATCAATAGGCTCGTTGTGTTCACACAGGTAATCAACCACTTTAACCGTACCGTTAATCGCCGGACCTTCTTCATCACTGGTGATTAAAAAGCCTATGGCGCCGCTATGTTCCGGATACTGTTTGATAAATCGTTCGCAGGCAGTGATCATGGCGGCCAGGGAACCCTTCATGTCAGCGGCACCACGGCCGTATAACTGACCGTCAATAATGGTGGTTTCAAACGGCGGGGTATTCCAGTTCTCTAAAGGGCCGCTGGGCACCACATCCGTGTGACCGGCAAATACGAACAACGGCTTGCTCTGACCGCGTTTGGCCCAGAAGTTATCTACCTCGCCAAAACGCAGACGCTGTATATCAAAACCAATGGCTTCCAGCCGCTGGATCATAATTTTCTGACAGCCTTTATCATCGGGAGTTACAGAGTCGATATCAATCAGCTGTCGGGCCAGTTCAATAGTAGGGCTTAATTCGGGTATATTATTCATTTTGTATTGGATAAGGTTTTTTAAAATAGGGCGTTATGCCTGTAAAAGACGTCGCTGCAATAATGTCTGCATATCGCGACGACCGTCGGCAATTACCATAACGTAAACATGTTCAGCTATGATCCGGTAGATAATGCGGTAGGGTTTGAAAAAAACCTCACGGTACTCTCGAAGCCCGACGGTCAGTAGTTCCTTTGGCCAGGTTCCTCGTTCCGGGTTTTCAGAGAGAGCTGAAAATACTTTCTCAATCTGATTGAGGAGATAATCTGCTTTTCCCGGCACGTCGTGGGACTCAATGTAGTCATAGAGATCTTCCAGATCCTGCGAGGCATCATCGGTCAGAAATACCTGAAAAGTCATTACCGATGCTTGTTCCGGTCTCTAAGTCGCTGAATAACATCACCGGTGGCCTGGATTTTACCTTCCTCAATCTGACGTGAGCCAAGTGCAAGAATCTTCAGCAGGGCCATGGTCTCCTGGGTCTGCTCATAACTTTCGATGTTCTGCAATACAACCTTCGCCTCGCCGTTCTGGGTAATGACCAGAGGAGCATCCTGATCCGACAGGTTACGCACAATATCCGCAGCATGAGCCTTCAGATAACTGATTGGTTTGATTTGACTCGAAAGTTTCATAAGCATATTTCCTTGATGTGACCTAATATAGTCCGAAAACAGGTCAGGTGTCAATCTGAAAAGCAGGGGGTGTACCGCACTGCAAGGAAGGAAAAAAACTTATGGTAGAATCTGTTCATATTGCTCAGGCTTAAAGCCAACAGAATACTGGCCGCCAATATCCAGTACCGGGCGTTTAATAATGGAGGTGTTTTCCAGCATAATATTGATAGCTTTGGCCTCATCAAGGTCTTTTTTCTGCTCATCCGGCAGTTTGCGCCAGGTCATTCCCCGCTTGTTTAGCAGAACTTCCCAGCCCAGCTGTTTGACCCAGTTCTGCAGAGTGTCTCTGTCCAGTCCGTCTTTTTTAAAATTATGGAACTGAAATTCTATGCCTCTGGCTGTCAGCCATTTTCTGGCTTTACTGACTGTATCACAATTGGGAATACCGTATAAAGTGATCATGCTTGTTTCCTGATTTAAATAATGAAAAAACCCGCATATTGCGGTTTTTTTATAGTAACTTAGCAGAGAAAAAGAGTATTAAATATTATGCAGTAACTCGTTAATACCGACTTTACCCAGAGTTTTAGCATCCACCTGTTTAACAATGACTGCACAGTACAGGCTGTATTTACCGTCTGCAGAAGGTAGATTACCGGATACCACTACCGAACCGGCAGGAATGCGGCCATAGGTAATTTCATCGGTCATACGGTTATAGATACGGGTACTCTGACCAATATATACGCCCATGGAAATAACTGAGCCTTCTTCCACAATAACGCCTTCAACCACTTCAGAACGGGCACCGATAAAGCAGTTGTCTTCAATAATGGTGGGTCCGGCCTGCAATGGCTCCAGAACACCGCCAATACCGACACCGCCTGAAAGATGGACGTTTTTACCAATCTGTGCACAGGAGCCGACAGTTGCCCAGGTATCGACCATGGTACCGCTGTCCACATAGGCTCCAATATTACAGTAAGACGGCATCAGCACGACGCCCGGAGCAATATAAACACCTTTACGAACGGTAGCAGGAGGCACAACACGAATAGCGGCTTCACGGAAGTCTCTGGAGTTAAAGTCCTGGAACTTGGACTCAACCTTGTCAAAGTAATTAGTGGAAGCGCCTTTCATAAAATGGTTGTCTTCGATACGAAAAGACAGTAAAACGGCTTTTTTCAGCCACTGGTTAACCACCCAGTCACCGTCAATCTTTTCAGCAACCCGCAGGCGACCGGTATCAAGCATATGAATAGCTTCCGATACGGCTTCTTTTACATGGGTATCCACCGTGGCCGGAGTGATTTCAGCCCGGTTTTCAAAGGCCTGTTCGATTACTTCTTGCATATCAGTCATAATTATTCCTTGTAACGCTTTAAATAAGTGCGTATTCGTTGAGCCGCTTCAATGCACTCCTGTAGAGGTGCCACTAAAGCAATTCTTACATAGCCGAGGCCGGGATTGGCCTGACCGGTTGTTCTAGACAGGTAACTGCCGGGAAGTACAGTGATATGCTGTTCTTCATTCAGTTTTGAGGCAAATTTTTCATCATCCCCGCAGGGAACTTTGAGCCAGATATAAAAGGAACCCGGTGGTGCGGATATATCGATTACGGGATCGAGAATTTTTATAAACGCCTGGTATTTTTCACGGTAGAGGTCACGATTCTGACGTACATGGTCTTCATCCTGCCACAGAGCCATACTGGCATGCTGGGTGGGTAAGGGCATGGCTGAACCGTGATAGGTCCGGTACAGAAAAAACTTTTGAATGATATTAGCATCTCCGGCTACAAAACCGGAGCGCAGACCGGGAACGTTGGAGCGCTTGGACAGACTGTTAAAGACTATCAGGTTTTTAAAATCGGTAATGCCCATATCACTGGCGACTTCAAGCAGTCCCGGCGGCGGTCGGCTTTCATCCTGATAAATTTCTGAATAGCACTCATCCGAGGCAATAATAATATTAAAATACTGGGCTATTTTAATGAGCTGCTGTAACAGGATTTTGTCCATTACCTCACCGGAAGGATTACCCGGTGAGCAGATATAAAGCAGTTGCGCATGTTTCCAGATTTTTTTTGGAATGCTGTCAAAGTCCGGAATATAGTAGGTCCGTTCGCAGGCATTGGCAAAATAGGGCGTGGCACCGGCCAGTATGGCAGCCCCTTCATAAATCTGGTAAAAGGGGTTGGGCATAATCACCAGCGGATCTTTTTCTCTGGTGTTGATCACCGCCTGGGCAAAGGCAAACAGGGCTTCACGAGTGCCGTTTACCGGTAACACCTGAGTTTCCGGGTCAATTCCGTTTTCTGGTAAGTGATAGCGTTTTTCTATCCATTGAGCAATGGTCTGACGTAATTCAGGCATGCCCCTAGTGGTTGGATATTGAGCCAGGGTATCCAAGTTTTTCTTAATAGTATCAAAAACAAACTCGGGCGGTTCATGTTTGGGTTCGCCAATGGAAAGGGATATATGCTTTAATTGCCCATTGGGATAGATAGACTGTTTTAATTTAGCTAGTTGTTCAAATGGATAGGGTTTTAGCAACTCTAGTGCTGGATTCATTCTCTGACTCTCAAAATCTGACCGCGGAATTATAAATGAAAAGTATCATAACAGGCAAATAATCTTTGCTATTTTGCTTAATGGTAATACAATAATTAAATGATTAAGTCGTCTAATTATATTGCTTTGCACCATGGCAGCCTGGTCATTCAGGATCTGTCGGCTTCCCTTGATTTTTATTGCCGGATCCTGGGCATGCAGCAGAACCGATTTCGTCCGGAAATGGTTTTTGAAGGTACCTGGCTGGATATCGGTACCCAGCAGATCCATTTACTAAAGCTGCCCAGAACGGAGTTTTATCCCGATAGCGGCCCACCGGAACATGCCGGACGGGACCGGCATCTGGCCATTCATGTGCAGGATCTGGACAGTATCAAATCCAGCCTTGAGTATCATGAGATTGCTTTTACCATGAGCCGTTCCGGTCGTCCGGCGTTGTTCTGCCGGGATCCCGGACGGCAACGGCCTGGAGTTTATCCAGATATAAGTTTGTCGCCGGCTATTCCAGTTCATCCACCCGCTTGATAATACTGCGCCGTATCTGTTCCTGTTTCTTAATATCAGTAATAATCTGCTGATTTTCATCGCGAATAACAAAAACGTCTTCCACTTTTTCCCCGAAAGTAGAAATTTTGGCATTTTCCAGGGAAATATTCTGTTCCACCAGTGCCTGACCAATGCGGGACAGCAGCGCCGGACGATTGGAGGCGGTAATGCTCATAATGGACTGGTTGTGTTCCAGGTCTTCATCAAACTGCACCCTGGTTTCCAGAAAGAACTGTTTCTGAGTCCGGCTGAGTCGTTGACTGGACTGAGGTAACTCAAACTGTTCCTGTGAGAGTTTTTCCTCCAGGGACTGACGAATACAGTCCCTGCGTTCTGGATCTTCAATGGCATCGCCGTTTTCATCCAGTACAAAATAAGTGTGGTAGGTGTAACCATTGGATGAGGTAAAGGTTTTGGCTTCAAAGACGTCCAGCACCTGCTGAGACAGTATGGAAGTGACCAGGGCAAACACATAATCTTTTTTGGGTGTATAAACAAAAATTTCCGTACCTCCGAGCTGATTATGGTTATTAACCAGAACAATAGTATTTTTTTTTCTCTGAATCCTGCGCTCTGCAGACCATTCAGAACAGCAGCGGTCTGTACGACGATTTCATCAGGCTGTAGTTTAATAAAATATTCAGCAGGCAGGGTCGCCCATAAGTCATTAACCGCCTGTTCCTTGTAGCCCTGTCGGGTCAGCTGCAGCATAGCCAGGGCTTTGGCATTATTAATGACTTCATCCTGTTCCTGCTGGTTTTCCAGCCCCTTGTTCAGAGCGATACGGGTGAGGTTATAGAGCTGTACTAACAGGGCGGCTTTCCAGCTGTTCCAGACCTTGGGACTGGTAGCGCGAATGTCAGAAACGGTCAGCAGGTATAAGTAATCCAGGTACAGGTGATCCCCGACGACCATGGCAAACTCATGTACCACTGCGGGATCATTAATATCCTTACGTTGTGCAGTCATGGACATAACCAGATGGTTACGCACCAGCCAGCACACTAGGCGGGTATCGCTCAGGTTTAAATCGTGCCGCTGACAGAACTGCTCGGCATCAGTGGCCCCCAGTATTTCATGGTTGCCGCCCCGACCCTTGGCAATATCGTGAAACAGGCAGGCCAGGTACAGAAGTTCAGGTTTGGGGATCATTTTGGCAATTTTACTGGCCAGCGGCAGTTCATCATCGTGTTCCGGTACAAACAGCCGGCGGGCATTACGTAATACCTTCAGTGTGTGTTCATCTACGGTATAGGCATGGTAGAGATCATGCTGCATCTGGCCGACAATTTTTTTAAATTCCGGGATATATTCAGCCAGTACCCCATAGCGGTTCATGCGGCGCATTTCATGGGTAATACCAAAGGGCTGGCGCAGAATTTCCATAAACAGACTGCGGCAGCGCAGGTCTTTACGAAAACTGTCATCAATCAGGTAACGATGTGCCCGGATCAGACGGATGGTACTGGCCCTGACGCCCTTAAGCTCGGGATCCTGACAGAGCAGTAAAAAAATTTCCAGCAGTGCAAACGGGTAGTTACGAAATACAAACTGGTTAGCGGCCGCAATATAACCTTTGTAGTTAATAAAACGGCGGTTGATTTTCTGTGGTTTGGCATCAGAATCACCATAGATAATGACTTCCTGAAAATACTGCAGCAACATTTCATTAAGCCGTTCCAGTTCCATAACGGTCTGGTAATACTCGGTCATAAAACATTCAACGGCCAGTTTGCCTTCCTGATCGGTATAGCCGAACTGTGCCGCCAGCTCACGCTGGTAATCAAATAACAGGCGCTCTTCATGACGTTTGCATAAAATATGCAGGGCAAAGCGGATTTTCCACAGGAAATTCTGGCCGTTTTCCAGCTGCTCATATTCCTGGGGAGTCAGAAAATTATGCCCGATAAGCTGTTTAAGGCTGTCTACATTAAAATGTCGCTTGGCTACCCAGCCGATAATCTGAATGTCTCTCAGACCACCGGGGCCTTCCTTGATATTAGGTTCGAGATTATAGGCGGTTTCATTAAATTTCAGGTAACGACGCTGTTTTTCCGCAATTTTAGCCTCGGTAAATTCTCTGGTGGACCAGATATTGTCCGGACTGAGCTGAGAAGTCAACTGTTCAAATAAAGCTGGCTCACCGGTGATCAGGCGGGATTCCATTAAATTGCTAATGATGGTGATATCACCCGCAGCTTCGCTAATACATTCTTCCACCGTGCGTACACTATGGCCGATTTCCAGACCGATATCCCACAACAGGGCAATAAACATATGCAGATTATCCACAAATTCTTTATTGGCTGGATTATCGGATTCCAGATCATGTTCTTCATCATGCAGTAATAGCAGATCGACATCACTATAGGGATGCAGTTCACCGCGACCGTAGCCGCCCACAGCAACCAGGGAGGCATTATTACCCAGATGGTAAAAATCCCAGGCCAGGGTCAGTATAATATCAATGGCCTGGGCCCGTTCATGGATCAGATGCACAATATTATGCTGGTTCTGAAATTGCTGAACCTGGGTATCGTAAATGGATTTAACAGCATTTTTTAAGGGCATGACCGGTGACTGGGCTTCAGGCAGTTCAGTCTGTAATGCTTTGACATCAAACAGCAGTTCTATGGCTGGCGGGACAGTAAGTTCCATCAATAAGTTTCCATCAGGTTGGGGTGTTTTTGTGTTAGTTTCAGAATTAAATCGGCCTGGTTTCGCCTTCACGCAGGGTGAGTATTTCAAAGCCGTCAGCGGTGACTAAAATGGTATGCTCCCATTGCGCAGACAGGCTGCGGTCCTTGGTCACCACCGTCCATTTATCCGGTAACACTCTGACATGACGCTTACCGGCATTGATCATGGGTTCAATGGTAAACGTCATGCCTTCTTCCAGAACTTTGCGGGTGCCGGGTTTGCCATAATGCAGTACCTGGGGATCTTCGTGGAAGTTAAGCCCGATACCATGACCACAGTACTCTCTGACCACGGAAAAATTCTCTTTTTCAGCGTGTCTGGATATGGCATAGCCGATATCCCCCAAGTGAATGCCTGGTTTGACCATTTCTATACCCACATACAAACATTCGCGACTGACCCGGCATAAGCGTTCGGCCAGAATTTTAGGCTTGCCAATCATAAACATCATACTGGTGTCGCCATGGTAACCGTCTTTGATTACGGTAATATCTACATTGATAATATCACCGCTTTTAAGTTTTTTGTCACTGGGGATGCCGTGGCAGATCTGATTATTGACAGAGGTACAGATGGATTTTGGAAAACCATGATAATCCAGCGGAGCAGGGATGGCCTGCTGTTCATTTACTATATAATCGTGGCAGATCCGATCCAGCTCATCGGTGGTAATACCCGCCTGAACATGAGGTGTGATCATTTCCAGTACATCGGCGGCCAGCTTGCCGGCGATGCGCATTCTTTCGATTTCTTCCGGGGTTTTTATATTGATACTCATATAGTCTTTTTGCGGCTCAAATTAGGCTGTTATATTCAGTTCGGGGC
>JBHNNM010000073.1:0-9758 GCA_048563625.1 Gammaproteobacteria bacterium
TGGAAATTTGCAAGGTAATAAGGCTTATTTTACCAAAAACTTGCAAATTTAACACCCAAAACTCACCAATATTTCCTTATAAATCAATACACTATGATTTGTTCAGGGCGGACTATTTATTGATTTCAGTGATTGTATATGTAGAGCACTCATTATGATGTAACCTGTATCACTAATCAGGTTTATTAGCTTATTTACCACCCTTTCCAGACGATGATAATTGTGGTTTTTCGACAGGTGCTTTAATAGAAAACTGCTGCAGATCCTTTTTACCCAGTATCTCCCCGAGGGCAAAACGGGAGACAAACTGAATATAATCCCTGTTCAGTTTACGGGGTGTATACATCAAAATATTCTGCATAGGCCGGTCTTCATACAGAACATCCTTTATATCAGGATTAAAGGCCGTCTTTCTGCTGATTTTCAGGATTTTACCCAGATTAAGTCCACTACCATCGGCAAAAACAAGCATATGTGGATACAGGTGTTGTTTCGGATCAGGTTCTGGAAAATCAATAATGGCTATTAATTTATGAGGCTTCCCGGTCATGGAAAAAGTCAGGCGCTGGTTACTTTCAAGCAGGGGTAGCAGATATATGTCTTCCCAAATGGAATCATATAGCCTGGATAACTGCTGAAAATATTCAACAGGAGGCCATAACTGCCCCTTAGTCTCATTTTTAATCGTCATATAGCCTGTTATTAATTATCATCCAGCAATAATGCCGTACCACTGGGTTTATTGCGGACATTTCTAACTTTTGACAGAATTTTTAAATTACTGTCCTTAACAGATAATAACTTATCTGACTGTACCCGGTTAAGTACTACTTCCACCAGTGTTGTGGTATTAGGATAAAGAAAACTGATACCTTCCATTTTATTTTGACCATCATAAACAATAAAATAGGATTTTTCATAGCGGATATTGCTTATAGATGAAACAGCCTCAATATCAAAAACCAGCATCAGCTTACATTTTTTTAATTGATTAAACATACGCCGGGTATTGGTATAATTAAGCATTAATACCCGACAGGAATCATCCGCTGAGTGTTTGTAAAATTTATTTTCATATTTATTAAACTGTTCAGTTAAATCCCGTATGGTATTCCCCTGCTGATCACGTACATAAAAATCTATATAGAAATCATCTACAGCCAGCCCGGTATCATCACGTACCTTAAAAAAGAACTGCTGGTATTTCTTTTGCAATTTCTTTCTGAAGCTTTGTAATTTTTTTCAGAGATATTATCAAACTCACTGAACAATTGATTATAAGCATCCAGAGAATCCACATTCAGAGCTTTTAAAATCAGGTTTTTCGGACCCGTTTGAGCCTTAAAATCCGGATGGTTTACATCCAGAATGGAGCCATGGTTTAAGCCTTTAAATACAGCAAAAGGTATGGCCGAAAACTTTATTTCTTCAGGCCAGGTAATATGGGCGGGTTTATTGGTTTTATTAAAAAACACCTTGCATTTGCGCGTATTAAGAGAAGTACCGCAGATTCTAACGGTACCATCTGTACCGGCTTTTTTTCTGGCTTTTACAAATTTGGCCTGCAGCTCATCGGCATAATTATAGCCTGCAGCAAAAACAAAGCGCAGGCAGGTATTTTCAAGACTATCCTCTTTATCAGCAGAAAAATAATCTTCAGTATGCAGGTCTATTTCTGATAAATCCCACTGAAACGCACTGGCGGGTTCCAGTCCCTGTAGTACATGTTTGCCGGATTCGAGAAAATCTTCTTTATGCGAATAGCTGTTAAAAAAAGTAGAACGGAATTTGCCCAGAAAAGACTGGCCCATTTTTGCCAGATCTGACCCAAAGTTAGCCGGAGCCAGCATTAACAGCCGTTTTGCGGGACAATCCAGTTTAAGCCCCAGCTCACGTTGACGGGTTCGCCTTAATACCAGCCAGGCTCTGACAACAAGAGTACCGGTACTGTGACAGACCACATTAATGCGCTCTGTTTTATTAAATAACCGGTTGTAATCTGCTTCCAGTTTATCAGCAAAGTCTTTAAAGGTTGCTTCATCATCCATACTGGCATAATCAAGTAAGAATACATTGGCTTTTTTAAAACCAGCTTCCCTGACAAAAAAATCCCGCAAGTCTTTAAAACTTTGCGGTCCGTCTGAATAACCATGAATAATTAAGAGTTTCTCATCCTTTTTAACACTCATAAACATTCTCCTTGATTGTGCGACAGCTGCTAAAGTTTCCCTCACCCTGGCCCTCTCCCGGAGGGAGAGAGAAATATTCTTCTAATTTAGGCTTTATGACTATAATAGTCAATTAAGTGCGATTTTATAGCGCCTAATAAATCATTTGTTGCGCCGTTATTTGAAGCTTTAAAACACAGTAAATTCAGGGATTGAGCAAGCTCCTGCAAATACCTGTCCTGTACCTGTTCAGCCCATTCAGATAAGGTTCTGCTGCCGGAAGTTTGCAATAATAATTCTCTGAGTTGATCTGCAGAACCGCAGACCTCAATATCATGAATAAAGGCGATGCGCTTTTTCCGGGACTTAAACCATTTATACAGATAGAACACCATAAGAGCAATCAGCAGTAATAGCAGAATGAATAACAGATATTGAGCAAATACCGGGATATACCAAAGAGACAGCAGTTGAATCTGTGTTTGTTTTAACAGGCCCTGTTCGGGATCAAAATAATCAATACTAATCTGGGTATTTTTTAATGGTATTGTCCAGGGCGGTACAGCTACACGGCAGCTCTGTACGGATTGTTTTCCTGTATCCGTCAACTGTTCATTAGCTACAAACTTAACCTGATCCGGTGTTCTCTGAGCCATTTTGGCTAGGCGACTGCGGATACCGTATATTTCCTCTCCCAAATAGCCATCACTTTTTATGGATAACTGCCAGAAAGGGCGGCTATTGACCTGTTCCAGTTTGCTGCTGACCTCAATTTGTGCCACGGGAACGGTGGCTGGAATATAGGCAGGTACCGGTTTGATAGTGATATTAATAACAGGAAGATAAAAACGCCAGCGTCCCCTGCTGCCCCGCTGCACAACAGAAGGTGCATCGAGGCTAAAATGGCCATAGTTCTGAGCTTTTAACTGCCAGTTAACCCGAACGGTTTTAATACCATTTTTATACTCACTTCCCTGCCAGCTGTACAGCACACTAAAACCGGGAAAACGGGCTTCTTCTGTTTTAACCTGGTTATTCTCTGTCATCAGGTTCTGCACAATACTGATACTAATGGTTTCACCCTGCCAAATCTCTTTAGGCGGCGGATTCCAGTGAGGTGCACCATTAATATTATTGCGTATCAACTGACGTACATTAATATCAACAGGATGGGCTATGGCACCGCCCTGAGCAATAGCATGCAGGGTTTTAACACCTGTTGTTCTTGGATATAAACGCAGATACTGAATGGTTTTAATATACCCTCCGGGAAGGTTTTCACTGTCCCTGGACATATCTTCAATATAAAAATCTTTATTGAAGATATGCAGCTGGGCCGGTTCGGGTATGCTCTGCCCGAAATAAACAAGCTGCACTGATAAAAATTTGCCCATTTCCAGTTCCGTTTTATCAGTAACAATATTCAGGACAGCCTTTTTTTCCATATTTTTTTCAATGTCTGTACTGGCCAGGGCTATATTAGCCAGTACAGGTATCAAAAGCAGGCTAAAACTGAAACAGGATAACAACAGCAGGGATAATAATCGGTACACCGTATTTACCATGAACGCTGTCCCTCACTATCCAGAGGGTTATCCGGAACAAAGTGCAGACCGGTTTCATAGGCCATTAGCTGATTAAATAGCTGAGCAGTGGACTCAGGCTGAACATCCTGGCGGGAGAGCACCCAGAAATTTTCATTCTCCAGGGAAGAAGAAGACCCTTTATACAACTGAAACTTAATGCCCTGTTTGAGGAGGTTCTGCTGCTGTTGAACTGACAACTGGCGAAAGACAGGATTGTTTCTCAGCTTTTCAAAACTCGGTAAAAATATTCCATCGGCCACCTTGTCCGTAAACTTTTCTGTTAGCTGAGAGGTTGCGGCACGCCACTGAGCACGCTGCTGAGTGATTTCAACATCCTTAATCGTCTCACGTATGGCCTTTGCAAGAGAATGGGCAAACTCAATATTAACAGCGGTTTTATCCGTCGCAATACCCCGCCGGGCGGCGTCCTGGTATAAAACCTCTGCCTGTTCATAATCACCCAGATAAAAATAACTATTGGCCAGATTAAAAACAGCCTGTGCCTGTAAACTTTTATCTTTAAGATGCCAGGCTAGTCGGGAAAAAACCTGTTGTGCGCAGTTGTAATCTTTTAAACGATAACAGGCAACGCCCCGTGCAAAACGTGCATAATCTGATAATAACTGACGCTTATCAGGCTGTGTGAGGTCAAGCACTTTTTGATACTGCTTTGTTTGCAGGGCATTATTAATCTGCTCATCCAGTGTTTGATTATTATGGCAGGCAGTAAGCAGTAATATTAAACTGATCACCATAAGTTTTGATACTGAACCGGTAAAACGCAGTGCTGCCAGTAAAAAAAGTCCGCCCAGTAGCAGCGGGATATAAAACCATTCGTGCCATAGAACCTGATTAAGATCCTTACCTTTAATTTCAGGTCGTGGAATATTCAATATTTCCCGCAGTGACACTTCATTGACGGCTTCTAAGGGGTAATACTTCCCTTTTGCTGCCTGAGCCAGTCGTTGCAGATTTTCACTATGACGTCTGCTCACCACAATCACCCCGTTATGAGTCAGACTATGATTAAATCCCTGTGGAATACTGACGGCTTCATCACCACCCACCCCAATAATAACAATGTTTTCATAATTGTCTTTAACCTTAGTAATGCGTTTAAGAGCTTTCTCCAGAGCCGTTTTACCTAAATCGCCATCACTGAATAACAGCAGATAGGTATGTGAAGTAGTCTTATTTTTATCATGTGAGTTATCATATTCCTTGTTCTCCAGAGCTGAAGCCAGATTATTGCCATTAGTTGGAGGCCGAAACTTGCTCAACTGGCTGATAAAATGGCTCAGTAAATTCTGATCCATGGTGGGAATAAGCAATGTATGGGGCTGACCGGCAAAAATAGACAGCCCCACTTTAGTCTGTTCCGGTAAAACGCCCGACCATTGCTGCAACTGCTGCTGAACCTGGGCAATACGGCTCTGGATGCTGTCTATTGCCTGCATAGACTGGGAAAAATCAACTAATACCCTGACTGTGGAGCTTTGTTGTAATAAGGCTGGTGGTACCCACTGGACTGTCCTGGGGCCGGCAAGCGCCAGGCAGAACATCAGCCAGGCCGTACTCAAGAACAGCAGGCGAGGTGTCAATTTTATTTTTCCTGATTCGGCCTGCAGCCAGGGTAAAAATTGTTCATCCGCAATATTCTGCCAGCGTGTTCTCTGTTTAAAATAAATCCAGAACAATACCAGAAACGGAACTAAAAGCAGCACTAAAGCACCGGGTAAATACCAGTAAATCCCTTCAGGAAACATTCTTGCTCCCCTGCGAATAGCGTACAGCAAGAAACAACAAAATCAGCATGGCAGTAAGTAAAGGAATATAATACCAGGGCTGAGTTATTTTATTATCAACAGAGCGATTATCATCAGTCTGCGTTTCTGACTGATGAAGTGATTTATGTTGTAACTGCACAATGGTAGCCATAGCCTGTTTAAAGTCATTATGGTCAAGGGCATGAAAAAGCTGTCCCTTACCGGCTTTCGCTACCTTTCTTAGCACATCCAGATTAACAGGCTCATAAAGTAGACTACTGGTATTTAATACTGCACTTCCAGGCTGTGCTGAACCGACGGCTATAACATAAACAGTAAAACCTTTTTCTGCTAATTGTTCAGTCGCCGTCTGCGGTGAGATATCACCTACCTGAGTGCCACCATCGGAGATAATAATAGCCACCTGTGCATTATCCGAACTATTGCTGCTGTTTTTATTCTGCTTAGCAAATTGTTTTTCAATCAGTTTGAGTGTAGCACCCATGTCTGAAATACGGCCGCCAAGAAAAGTGGTTATTCGCCCTATCTCATGCTGTACAACATTAATATCCTTTGTTAGTGGCAGCCATAATGCTGGTGGATTACCGGATATAAGCAGAGCAAAGCGATCCCCCGTATAAGAATCAAGTGCCTCCGAAAGTTCTTTTCTGGCAAAGCCAATACGACTGACAGACTGATTATTAATCAGGTAATCACTTAAACTCATGGACAGAGCGGTATCCATTACAAGAACCATGTCAATGGGTTGCTTGTTATCTCTTTCTGCAAGCTGTCCGGTATATTGAACAGGTTGTGTCAGAGCCAGTAGTAATAAACTGAGCAATACTGAGAGCAGGACATTATGCTGCCTGAAATGCACCTGTTTTTTTTCATGCTGCAGAGTTTCAGCATCCATGGAATTAAGTAAAGGATAATGAATGGTTATTAAAGGCAACCAGCGAGGCCATAATATCTTCACTGATCTGAATTTATACCAGACCAGCCAGATTATGGGTATAAAATACAGCCAGACTTCCTGTTTAAAACCAAACTCAGACATACTGTTTAATTCTCTGTAACAGCAGGAGGATCTGTTCAGGATCTGGTGGCTGCTTTTTAAAGCGTAATCTGTCCAGTTCTGACTGAAAATGATTTATTTCAGTTTTTTTATTATGCTCTAAAGCTCTTAGTAATTCAGCAAGCTGATCAGCCGCTTTAACTGGACTGATACTTTGTTTTAATAACTGCAGTTCCAGAGATCGCCAGGGATTATTAAAAACCTTTTTGTAATACCAGAAGAATAACAGCAGTACGGCAGTAAAAAACAAGGCCATCAGCAATATGGATGTTGTACTGAATACCATACTAGAAGGTAATTGCGGAATAAAAATATCAGCCAGATTGTCAGCCTGAGAAACCCGCATACTAACTTACCAGCCGTTGTGGATTTAGATTGTCCTGCACAGTGGAAACTAGGCTGAAATTAATCGACGATTGCTTAAATAAATGAATGAGCATTTCAAAGCGTGCCTCAATTAACTGGTTTAATAGCGGTTGCTGAGATTTTGTAAGATTAAAGATGGATTGTTTCCAGGCCAGTTCAATGTCGCTCCTAAAATTCACCCTCTGTTCTGACGGATCCTGAATACAGAATGCCTGACAGGCACAGTAATGACCCAGTGCCTGCAGTGATTTTTTATGCTGCTGCTTCAGGGAATTAAAATCAGATAATAATACCAGATCACTGCCCTGCTCAATATGCTGTTTTATGCCGGCAAAGATATGCGGCCAGTCGGGTGCATGGTCAGACTGTTCTGGCGGACACGGCAGATTGGCCTGTCTAAGCATGGTTTTAAGACTGTTAAGACCAGACTGTGCAGGCAGCCAGTGATGATTGCTGTCCAGGATGATAAAAGCGACCTGCCGCTGTTCCTTAATGGCCTGTGCACTGAGAAGTACCGCAAGACGCAGTGCCTGAGCCGCTTTAAGACGACTGTGTGTGGCATAACGCATGGAAGCGGAACGATCCAGTAAAATACACAGGGGACGGGATAATTCACTATGAAACGTTCTGACCAGAGGTGCAGTGGATCGAGCAGTGGCCCGCCAGTCAATAATTCGGGGATTATCTCCGGGATAATAGGCTCGAACTTCTGCAAAATCCGATCCTGAACCAATATTGGCTGAAACGGTTTCGCCACTTTGAATAGATTTTAAGGGCTTTTGATAAACACTGTTGAGTGGCTTACCCGCCAGTTGAATAAGCTGATTAATTTCCGAATCACTGAGCAGGTTTTGTGTGAGCAGGGAGTGTCCGGGAAAAAAAGCCATATTTAAGATATCAGCTCATGAATTAAAAGAAAGGAAACAGATGTTCAGGGCTGGCTGATGGTATTGAGCAGACTACTGATAATAGTATCCGCATTAATATCCTCAGCCTGGGCTGAAAAGTCCAGTACTATTCGATGACGCAATACATCACCTGCCAGTTCTATAACATCCTCAGGTATTACATAGTCACGATCATCAAGAAAGGCTCTGTCCATAGCTGATCTGAGCAGTGCAATAGAGGCCCTAGGAGATGCACCGGTCTGTATCATTTCACCCCATTGAGGCAGGTATTTAGAAAGATTACGGGTGGCAGTCACAACTTCAACCGCATACCGCTCTATTTTTTCATCAATAAAAACATCATTAACCTGCTCTCTTAAGGCCAGAATATCAACCGGTTTAAGCACTGCAGTCAAGCCTTCTTCTACATGGCCTTCATGGGCTTTTCGGGCCCGTCGGGAAATTTCAATTTCCTGTTCCAGATCGGGATAATCGAGAATAATCTGAAATAAAAAACGGTCCAGCTGGGCTTCCGGCAGACGGTAAGTTCCGGACTGCTCCAGGGGATTCTGCGTCGCCAGTACCATAAAGAGCAGAGGTAAAGCCCGGGTGACACCACCCACTGTCACCTGGTGCTCAGCCATGGCTTCCAGTAAAGCCGACTGCACTTTAGGCGGTGCCCGATTAATTTCATCAGCCAGCAGAATTTCATGAAACAGAGGGCCGTGAATAAACCGAAAAGTACCGGTAGAGGCATCATATATATCACTGCCGGTTAAATCCCCGGGCATGAGATCAGGCGTAAACTGAACCCGTTGATACTGAGCATCCACACTGGTCGCCAGAGCATGTACAACCGTAGTTTTTGCCAGCCCGGGAGGCCCTTCAAGCAAAACATGACCGCCGGCCAGAAGTGCTATAACCAGACGGTCAAGCAGGGCCTCCTGTCCTACAATGACGTTACCCAGTCTTGCTCTTAAATCATGCAGCAGTTTAATATCAGCCATGGTTATTTATTCAGCTCTTCCCTTTGTCTTGTTGCGTATATTGCGTAGTGACTATTTCTTTTTCCATTGCCCGGAAGATGTCTGATACATCCAGCCGGGGGATATTTTACGGATCCAGGTTTTAGCGAATGTTTTCTGCATATCTGCCTGCCATTCAGGATGGCCATTGGCTTTGGCAATTTCCCGGTAAAGGTTCATACGATCCTTATTTTCCGCGCTGATTAGCTTTTTAGCAATGGATTTCTGCTTAAGTGATAAAGCCGAGGCATTAGCAATGCCTATTAGGCCATTATTGGTAAACCCAATTGCGCCGGAATCATAAAAAGGGAGTAATTTAGTCTGCCTTTTTTTCATACTGTTTTGTATGGTTCGAATAGCAGGTGAATCAATATTAAGATTGGCCTGCCCCGCAGCCTGGGCTGATGGAATAAAGAAGTCTGTTATGGATAAAATAACTCTTTGCGATGGGCTTAGATAAAAGCTCTGGGTATTATCAGAACTTTTCTGCTCATTTTCATAGGCTGGCGGCTGTGATTTTCCGGTATTAAGCACATCATCAACAATTTTTTCCGCTGCTTTTTCCGCTGCCGCTGCAGGAAAATAGATATTGATTGTGACACAGGATACCACGCTTAAGGTAACCAGCAGGGCAAGGAAATACTGACGTAAGCGGTACTGATTAAGTCTGGTTTTCATAAAGTTATCCTTTAAAGACTCTTATTTTTTGGTTGCTCTTAATTATAAACAGTATAGCTGAATTAAGCCTGAACCAGTAAAATGTTTCTAAATAGTGATTGGCCGAAAAAGCAGAAAATTAAAACGGAGGGGATCATTAGCAACTGAAATTAGCCTCTAGGCTATGTACTCGTTGACTGCTATGGGCATCTCTCAGCACCCGAC
>JBHNNM010000074.1:0-9753 GCA_048563625.1 Gammaproteobacteria bacterium
AGAGGGATTCGGGATACCGAATATTTTAAACTAAAAATCAGGCAAACCTCCATTCCTGATGAGCAGAGCATGTTCTATTTTGGACAAAATCTCACTCATTAAAGCGGAGAACAACCAAACTTTTTATAATAGCACTCACCTTGGACACTACCCTGCAATATGGTATGAAGGGGCATTTCCTGATAAATTTAATAGTTACTTTAAATTTAGCTTTGTCAGAAATCCTTATGACAGGCTCGTGTCTGCTTAACATTATTTACAACAACATGAACTAGACAGAAATATACCTATAAATAAATTTGTCAAATCATTCAAAAGTTTTGAAGAATTTGTACTGGACTGGCTTACTGAAGACAATGCAAAAAAAATTGTTGTTACAACCCCTCAGTATTTATTATTAGAAGATCAATTTGGTTCTATAGATTATATGACTTACATTGGAAAAACTGAAACTTTGGTTAAAGACTTTCAAATTATTAACAACCATTTTAATACCGAACATACTCTTATACACACAAACCAATCCAATAGAAAAGATTATAGAACCTATTACAATAATAGAATGATAGAGACTATATCCAATCAATTTATTATAGAGATTTACACTTATTTAATTATAAATTTGAACAGTAAAACACTTAGATTTAATTCTAAAATGATGCATATAATACCACAACTTTGTCCCTGATTTAAGTGAATATAAAGACTTACTCATCATTACATGGCTAATAAATAATGCTCCTGGATATTCAATTAATACAAGCCAAACTTGTAGAATCAAAATTTATTTTTAATAAATGGCAACAGCCAGAATCTTTTTTTGACAGATTTATCTGTAAAATTTTCATTTAGCCATAACTGATAATGTTTATTAATTTCATCTTTTTTTGATTTATCCAGTTGATAAACTCTCAACATTAGCTCAGATAATACTCTATCGTCACCCACTTCAAATAACCAATCCGGATCAGTAATTATCTCTTTAGCACCGCCAGCATTAGTACTGATTACCGGTACACCTGCAATAATTGCCTCAAGTAAAACCATACCAAAAGGCTCATGATCTGAGCTGAGCACAAAATTATCAAATGCTTTAAAATAATTTACAGCCTGAGGAACTACACCTAATAATAATATCCGTTTTTCAAGCTTTAATTTCTTTATCTGCTGTCGTAGCTCATTTTCCAACCTTCCTTTACCAATAATCACTAATAATGCACTTGGTATTTGATCAGAAATTCGACTAAATGCATTGATTAAGGTTTTCTGGTCTTTATCAGGATGTAAACGTCCCACATTAGCAATAACATATTTATCCTGTTCCAGATTCAGATGCTCTCTGGCTTCTTTTTTATCTACCTGTTGTGCTTTTAGCTGTTCAACATTAATGCGATTATACAATGTCTGTATCTGTTCTTCTGGAAAACCGGGCAATACAGATCTCATTTCATCTCGAACAGCATTGGAAACACCTAATAAAAACAGATTCTTTTTATGCCTGTTCAGAAAGCAGCGGCGAGTAAAACGCCTGAATTTTCCAAAGGAGTGATTTACACCTATGACAGGAAGCTTCTTTATATGTTTGGCAATATATATAGCCTGATATCGATGTGCAATGGCAAAAACAAACTTATACTTTTTACTTAACTCCTTGAGCTGTCTGATCTGCTTTAATTTTAGACCTCTTAAATCCTTTGACTGATTTTCAAGAAAAACAACCTCATCTGACTGTACTTGGTCTGCAACTTTACCATCTTTCTTACCTACCAGAAAGACAGTAACCACCTTGAAGTCTGTTCCTTTAAATAAACTGGCATATTGTCTGGCCACATCAAGATAGGGGAATGTATAGTCATGGCATAATTGCAGAACAATTTTATTTTTCTTATTTTCGCTTTTTGTCATTAGATTCATTCCCTGTTGTAAAAAAAACGGGTGATTTTCCGTATCAGTTTTTTGTCTTTCCGGGTTAATTTTTTACACTGAGCATAATCTTTATAAAATCTTAAGCGCTGGGTTCTGGACAGTTCGTATTTTGCCCGTTTGTCCAGACAGGCCAGATCCTTAATGCGCCGGTATTCAAAAAAGGGGGGATACCATTTCATTCCAGATGGGCAGTCAATTAAAAATATCTGCGGTTGTTCTTCCTGTAGCTGCACCATAATATTTCGCCATTTATGATCATTATGGGCAAAATTATGCTGGTGCATAATACGAGTAGCTCTGGCCAGTTGTCGGCTGACATAGGCCACCCACTGACGGTTTTCTATCAAGTGCCTGTGATGATCGGCAATATCAGCCAGATCAGAAGTATTAATTAATTCTTCTGTAATAAGTATTCCACGATTATTAACCCAGCCAATCGTTTCTCTGCCGTAGGCGACCACTTTGGCAACTGGAATACCGACCGATGCAAACCAGAGCAGGTTTTGCCATTCAGTCTGGATTTTGCTCTGTCCCAGATAGCGCTGAAGTTTTTTTCTGGAAATATTATATTTTTTAAGATAATAATTTTTGCTGTCAATTTGGATTTTGTAAACCTGGCTAAGAGGGCTTTTGGTTATAAACTCACCTTTATAATCATAGGCCGTATCAAAGTCTGCCAGTTGACGGCCCAGTTCGGTATTATGGTATTCCGGTACAATGGTCCAGGTGATTTTTTTATTAAAAAACTTTTCCAGGATCATGGCTATGGATTATCAAAGGTTAATAATGAGTTTAATAATAAATACTGCATAATGGTTTATTTCAGGCAATGGCATCGCCTTTGCGTTGTTTTCTTTGCCAGAGTTTCTGCCCCTGCTGTTCCACCTTTTGCCAAAAAGTTTTATTTTGAGTTAAACATTGTTTTAATGAAGTATTATCATACCATTTCATAAAGCGGAAAAAATCCCGTCGGGTCAGGCCAATGTCCATAGCAGAATAATACAGGCTGCCGATATCTTTTACCCGCCAGCGCAGGGGGGGGTGCTTGCGTATTTGCGCCCTGTGCAGGTCAATTAAGGACAGTTTGATATTATCAGCAGTCAGTTTATCGCGGCCCATGGATATATCCATAAGAAAATGACAGATATAATAGTCCCGATGATTAATGCCGTTATTATGCAATGTGCGGCTGATATAAGCCACCTTTTCAATAAGGCGGTATTTAAAATTAAATTCCGGTTTTTGCGTTTTCCAGAACAGGCAGTAATCTTCCAGGCTGATGGTATTAATTAAGTCTTCGGTAATAATAAAAGACTGCTGCTGTGCCGGGTTCCAGCCTTTCTGTCCATAGGCGGCTATGGTCATGGTGTCTATTTTTAAATGCTCAAGGGCATGAATGGCATCATACTCATTTTTAGCGCCTAATACCGGTAAACGCAGGCGCAGTAGATTGTCGATAATTTCCAGCCAGCCGATACCCCGATGAATTTTTATAAAAAAACTCTGTCCTTCAATTTCAAAGCGCAGGGTTTTTCGAGCTTCCAGGGAGCGGTAGATTTCACCCTGCAGCTGTTCAATAGCCTGAAAGGGATCTTGGTTGTGCCAGTAGTGTTTGAAAAGTGCGTTAAGTTCTAATTGCATTGCGGCTTAACTTCTCTGATTGCTGATCTGACGACCCAGCCAGCTTAAGTTAAAAAATTCCTTCCAGGGCTGGTAGCAGGCTTTTTTGTCCCAGTTTTTTAAAAAGCGTTTGTGATCTTTTTGCTGTTGTTGTTTAAAACCACGCTGCCACGGGTGTTGTTTCATGGCATCCAGATCGATCAGGTACACCTGCTCCTGATGGATAATAAAATTACTGCCTTTTAGATCGCCATGGGTGATCCGGAACTGAGCCAGCTTGTCCAGTATATTTAATATACTTTGTGCTGCACGGCGCTTAGTCTGTTCATTATTCCGTTCTGAACAGAAAAATGTCCAGCTGTCCTCACCCGGCTGGTAGCGGCTAATAAAATAGCTGCGGCGTTTGCCCAGGCTATTTTTATATTCCACCACGGCCACCGGAGCCGGAGTCTCTATCCCCATAAACTGCAGTAAGTGGGCATTTTTCCAGGATTTTCTGGCGCGGTTCATCCGGCCTTTGTGGCTTAGCTCATAAACTGCACCTTTAGGGTTATAGCGTTTAATAACCAGTTCTTCATTACCCAGATGTACTCGTTTAACAGTACAGGTATTACCCTGTTTTAAAAACACGGAGGTATCTGCATTAAAGTAGTATTCCGGCGCCTGCAGCAGAGCCCTGATCTGGGGACTGTCATATTCCCTGCGCAGCAGAAAACGGTGTGGCTGGTCTTCTGAATCTGTGGATTTTTGGGTTACACTCTTATCGGTTACAACGTCTGTACAGTCTCTGAAGATTTTTTTCAGATAATGTTTTATGCGCCAGTCCTGATGGTGCTTAACCAGTTTTAAAAAGAAGGTTTCCTGATCATTAAGATCCAGGGCATTAAGCTGTGCATAATGTTGAAGCAAAAGCGAATAATCGGCGGGCTTTATATCAAAACTCTGTGCCAGAAAAACGGCCAGATTTTTTAAGCGGGCATTGATGTTCAGAGGTCTGGAAAAGGCTTTGACTTCTTCGCCGTCAAGTGTGTAAATCTCACCGGATTGTGCCAGATAAAAATTGGCATAATGCAGATCCTGATGTGCCAGAGCTGCCTTATGGTGCTGCGTCAGCACCTGCATACAGGCTTTAAGTTTTTCAAGTTTGTCTGCATAGCTGCTTGTGTTCCAGAACTGTGCCAGACTTTCCCTCTGAATGTATTCAAAGATTAACACATTAATATATTCATCGGTGTGGCCTGCAAAAATAATGGCCGGGGTTAAAATCTTTCTATCCAGCAACCGTTGTGCGCCGTCCAGCTCTCTTTGCCAGTGCACTTTAGCGCGTTTTTTATGCACAAACAGTTTAATAATTACCGGAGTGTTCCGGTATTCTCCGCGAAACACCAGCCGTTTGCCGGGGACATGTCTCAGTAACTGCTGACAGAGCAACGGCTGGTTCTGCACACTAAGCTGCAGATCGCTGTCCAGCGTAAAGGATCTGTCTCGCAGACGGTCTGTCAGTTGGTCTGGTCGTTGCTCTTGTGATTGATGTACTAATAGTTTCATTACATGGCAGGCGCAGCAGCGGGTTTTGAATTATTGTTCTGATAGACATTAGCCTGTAAGCGTGTCCGCCTGGTCTGTTCTATAATATCCGCCACCCGTTGCGGCATACTGAAAACATCACTGCTGCGCATATAGGCCAGAGCATTATCCTGCCATTGCTGCCATTGTTCTGAAGTCAGCATCTGCTGCAGACGCTGATTAAATTCTGCCTGCGTAAAAGGCTCAGACAATACCAGCCCGGCCTGAGCTTTTTCTATATGAAAGGCATAGCCGCAAACGCCGCTGATCAGTTGCGGGATACCGGCTGCAACGGCCTCCAGTAACACGGTGCCAGTATTTTCATGCCGCGCGGGATGCAGAAACAGATCGCTGGCCAGTAGTAACTGAGGGACATCGTCTCTGGCACCGGGCAGCCAGACCTGCTGCTGGATATTGAGTTTTGCGGCCAGCTTCCGGTATTTACTGAGTTTGTCTTCTCCGGCCACCAGCAAATAAGTCTGTCTCCTTAAAGGTTCAGGCAGGCTGGCCAGTGCCGCCATGGATCGATCGACGCCCTTTCTGCGATAGCCGGTACCTATCATTAATAACAATTTGTCATCGTCTTTTAGACCCAGTTCCTGACGTTTTTCAGCGCGGATCTGTTCGGCATTATCGGGACGTATGCGGGAGCGGTCCACACCCGGCGGCAGGGAGTGAAAGCGTTGATCCGGGGTATGGTAAATTTTTTTAAAATTCTCCATCTGGATATCAGATATAAACAGCAGCTCTACATTTTTATCCGGCTCAAACACCGATTCTTCCATGGCCTTAAAGACCTTATAGCGTTTACCCAGCCGATAAAGCTTACCATGCTGTTCTCTGACCTTGGCTTCGTAACAGGGATCGGCCGCGTAGTAGAGATCCAGATCGGGCATTTTATTAAAACCCACCACCAGATCGAAGCTGTCCGCCAGCAAATGTTCCGTCAGTTTACGGGAAAAATCATCAATTCGCTGATGATTGGAAATCCCTTTAACGGGGATTAGGGTCACATTGAAACCATCGGGAATATCACCTTCCCAGATAAAACTGAACACATGAATCTCATGGCCCCGGGCCTGAGATTCTTTGGCAATTCTTAAAAAGTCCCGTTCCAGTCCGCCGTAAGGGAAATATTTAAACAGGGCAAAGGCTAGTTTCATGCAGATTGAACCTGATCGAGTAAGGAATGCAGTGATTGTATGACATTCTGCGGGGTGATATCAAAAAAACACTCGGGGCTGATATGTTCCCGCACTTTGTCACAGTGTTTTTTAAAACAGGGAGAGCAGTCCAGGGTGGCCTGCAGGTGACATTGATGTTTACCATAAGTACCCGTCAGTCCCGCACTGGTAGGGCCGTAAACCGCCACCACCGGTTTATCCAGTGTGGCGGCCAGATGGGCCAGGCCGGTATCCACGGCGACTACTGCGGTTACCCTGCGAAGTTGTGCCATGAGTTCAGTCAGGGACATTTTATCCAGCACATTTATGGCCGTTTGAGAATGACTTCCAGCCTGAGCCTTAATTCGTTCGGCTCTCTGATATTCTGCTTCATTTCCCCAGGGCAGCAGAATATTATAACCTTCATGGCTTAACAGCCCCGCCAGCTGCTGCCAGTAAGTTTCCGGCCAGTGTTTGGTGGGCCAGGTAGTGCCGTGCAGAAATAATATAGAAGGCGACTGATGATTTTGCTGTGCCTGTTCCGTAAAATGCGGCAGGCCGTAATTTATTTTTCCAGGCTGATTCGGATAATTCAGGGTATAACCCAGAACCGAAGCAAATAACTGCCGTACCCGCTCTACGGCATGCTGTTTTCCGGGTACTGACAGAGGATACTGATAAAACCTTGCAGCCAGTGGTTCACGGACAGAGTTTTTGTCCAGTCCGTAAACCTGCCCATGAGTATAACGGGTCAGCCAGGCACTTTTTAACAACCCCTGGGCATCTATAATATAGTCGTATTGGCAGGCACTGATGCGTTGTTTAAACTGTTTCCACTCTTCTGAAAACAGGGTTTTAATCGGCTGTTTACGCCAGCGTCGGATAGCCACCGGTATAATAGTTTTTACTGCCGGGTGCCAGGCAGGTATTTCTGCAAAGGTTTCTTCCACCACCCAGTCAAACTCAATATCCCCCAGGGCATTAACGGCATCAGTTATAGCCGGCAGGGTATGAATAATATCTCCTAATGAAGAGGTTTTTATAATCAGGCAGCGGATCAAGACAGGTCTGCCTTAGAAGATTGATGCGTACTTAACTGCTCCAGAGTACTGAGCACCTGCTCTGGTGTTAATTTTTGCAGGCAGTTAGTATGCCCCAATGGGCAGGTACGTTTAAAACAAGGGCTGCATTCCAGGTTCAGGCTGACGGTTTTACTGTTCTTGCCCAGCGGCGGCGTGAAATTCGGATCGCTGGAGCCGTAAACACCCACTACAGGTACACCTAATGCTGCTGCCATATGCATCAGACCGGAATCATTACTCACTACCATGCAGCTGACAGACATCAGGTCAATGGCTTGTGCCAGTTCGGTTTTACCGCACAGACTGACAGCAGAAGGAGCATTGATCAGTTTTAAAATCTCCTCACCAATAGCCTGATCTTTCTGTGAACCAAATATCCATACCTGCCAGCCCTGAGATATTTTTTCCCTAGTCAGTTGAGCATAATGGCGGGCCGGCCATTGTTTCGCCGGTCCGTATTCAGCACCAGGGCAAAGCGATAAAACAGGCTGAGCCTTAGTTAAAGCAAATTTCTGTAAGGCTTTATCTACCTGTTCGGCTTTAACCTGCAGGCTCGGTACCGGGATATGCTCCAGTTGACGGTATTGCGGCTGATACATCTGGATTTTCGGATAGGCCAGAGCTGCAAAGCGCTGGACGGTCATGGTCAGCAGGGATTTATCCAGTTTACGGATATCATTGAGCAGGCCATAGCGCGTTTCACCGATATAACCGGTACGCTGTGATATTTTTGCCCAGAAGGGGATTAAGGCAGATTTAAGAGAGTTGGGAAGCAGGATGCATTGATCGTAGTGGTTTTTCTGCAGAGCACGTCCCAGACGGTAACGCATTTTTAACTGCAGAGCTCCATGTCCCAGAGGCATGGCAATAAATTCACTGACCTGGGGCATACGCTCAAGCAGTGCGCCGCTCCAGTTAGGCGCCATTACGTCAATCTGGGAGTTGGGTTCCTGCTGTTTAAGCAGTAAAAACAGACTTTGCGCCATAACCATGTCACCGACCCAAGAGGGGCCGATAATTAATATCCTGCGCGAAGCCCTAGTCAAGTCAGTCAAATTATTCTCGGTATAATAATAACCTGAAATCAGGCTTTAAGTAGATATTCTGCACCACAGTAAGGACATTTGGCATGGCCGCCGTTTTCCTTAATGGGCAGATAAACCCTGGGATGAGAATTCCACAGGCTGGTACCGGGCATGGGGCAGTGGGCAGGCAGATCCGATTCTTTCAGTTCATAACGGTTACTGGCATTAGGAGTGGCCAGATCTTCTGCTAATTCTTCTATTGCTGCATTATCCATATTAATTCCTGATGTATAAGTTAACCTAAAACCTTGTACCTAAAACCTTTAACCAGCGTCTGCCATTCCGGATACTTGTCCCGACGGCCATAAACCTGGTCAAAATACATACTCTGTAATTGCTCAGTTATCGGTCCACGGGTACCGCTGCCAATAGTCCGGTTATCCAGTTCACGAATCGGTGTGACTTCAGCCGCCGACCCGGTAAAGAAAGCTTCATCAGCACTATAGACTTCATCACGGGTTATGCGTTTTTCAACAATCTCATAACCCATTTCTGCGGCTAGGATAAAGATAGTATCCCGGGTAATGCCTTCCAGAGCTGAGGTCAGATCCGGGGTAAAAATTTTACCATTGCGGACAATAAAGATATTTTCTCCGGAACCTTCGGCCACAAAGCCGTCCACATCAAGTAATAAGGCTTCATCATAGCCGTCTGTCAGGGCTTCCTGTAGAGCCAGCATGGAGTTCATATAGTTGCCGTTGGCCTTGGCCTTACACATGGTAATATTGACATGATGGCGGGTAAATGAGGAAGTGCGGATACGGATCCCTTTTTCCAGATTCTCATCACCCAGATAGGCACCCCATTCCCAGGAGGCAACCATGACGTGGGTTTTCAGATTGTCGGCACGCAGTCCCATACCTTCACTGCCGTAAAAGGCCATGGGACGGATATAGGCAGAGTCCAGGTTATTCTGGGCCACCACTGCTTTGGTTGCTTCGTTAATGGTGTCTTTATCAAAGGGCATGGGCATATTGAGAATATGCGCAGAACGGAACAAGCGATCTGTATGTTCCTGCAGACGAAATATCGCTGTGCCTTTATCGGTCTGATAAGCCCGTTCGCCTTCAAATACCCCCATACCATAATGCAGGGTATGGGTTAAAACATGCACTTTGGCCTCACGCCAGGGAACCATCTCCCCGTCCAGCCAGATGACCCCGTCACGGTCAGCCATCGACATAAGCAAACTCCTTGATAAATCTGAATTACAAACCTTGTATTCTACACTATGGGGGGAGTATGCTCCATAAAAAAGCTGGGGTTTTCCTGAATTAAGCGTCTTTAAATTCCTTCCCCCCTCACCCTAAG
>JBHNNM010000075.1:0-9636 GCA_048563625.1 Gammaproteobacteria bacterium
GTAATTGTTCCTGAAGCTGCCCAATCAGCTCTTCGTTGTGTTTCTTGAACTCGCTGTGTTGTTCCTGTAACTGGCTGTGTTGTTCCTGTAACTGGCTGTGTTGTTCCTGTAATTGTTCCTGAAGCTGCCCAATCAGCTCTTCGTTGTGTTTCTTGAACTCGCTGTATTGTTCCTGTAACTGGCTGTGCTGTTCCTGTAATTGTTGCTGGAGCTGAGTATTCTGTTCCTCTATATTCATTATCTTATGAATTATGGGCATCAACCGGGGTTTGAATATATGATCGCGCAGGATAAGAAGCGGCTTTAATATACGGCCAGCATAACCCAGTTTCCGGAGTAGCCGAGCCCGAAACAGGTACCAGTCCATCCCATCAATATCAACCTGGTGTTGAAAACCTTCATCAGACAGCATCATGTCCGCTAACAACGACTGTTTACTGCCTCCTTTTTGTAAATATCTTAAGGCATTTTCAAGGCCGATTTCATCTGGTCGTCGTTGCAAAACCACCTGGTAGGCCTTATTTAAAAAAGTTTCATTATCATAGAAAATAAGATCATACAGGTGCCAGGTTCTGGTTTTTTTTTCTAATGAGTTTTTTTTATCCGGGGCCGCAACCGTATTGATCACCTCTGCCTGAAATTCCAGCGGTTGTTCATGTTCTAATTGTTTTGCCTGATCCTTAATCTGTTGGATTAACTCATCTATATCCAATTTCTGTTTCTCTTTGTAGTTTCACTTTGGTTGGTAAACGGCAGACGCCGCTAAATATATGCCCTCTGGTGCCTGCGACTTCAAAGGTCTCAATATTATCGCGCCAATGGTAACATAATTCGATATGGTTTTCCCTGCTGTGTAACGCAACAGTAAGGGTGTATTTACCGGGTGCAATATCCATATCCAGCTCGAACAGGGCTTTATAGTGGGTATCACGCCGGGGTTCAAAGTCTAAGCCCAGGTGGTGACTATTGGTGCCAAAAATATCCTGTCCAAAGCGGTCTCGTATCATTATACCAACCGTTAAATCTTCAATCGGGGAATTAATTTTAAAGCTGATCTCAATATGGGTTTTTTCACCAGCGGTCACTACCCTGCCCCTGGAGTCCTGGCCCCAGAGTTTTACCGAAGTTATCTCGGCTTCATTACTGCCATATCCCATTTCCTGGCGTTGTGACTGCTCTTCAAGATCAGCAATCAGGCGATTATAATGATTAACGGCATCTTCCGGGCTACCATCTGCAACGACCACGCCCTGATCCAGCACAATGGCCCGGTCACAGAGCATTTTAATGGCGTTTAAATCATGGGATACAAATAATATGGAGCCACCTTCCTGACGAAAATGTTTAATACGGCGCATACACTTTTGCTGAAAATGGGCATCGCCCACAGATAATGCTTCATCAACCACAAAGCAGCGGGGATTGGCATGTATGGCAATGGAAAAAGCCAGACGCATAATCATGCCAGAGGAATAGGTGCGTATGGGTTCATAAATAAAATCACCCAGTTCCGAAAAATCGATAATGGCCTGCTTTTGGGCTTCAATTTCCGTCATGCTCATGCCTATCAACAGGCCATTGGAGGTAATGTTCTGCAGGCCATTGAGATCGGCATCAAAACCAGTGCCTAATTCCAGCAAGCCGGTGATTTTACCCTCAACCTGGAAATGCCCCCCATCGGCAAGCAAAACTCCGGTAATAATTTTTAACAGCGTTGATTTTCCGGCGCCATTTTTGCCTAATATGCCCAGGGTTTCCCCGGCGGCAACGGTAAAACTAATGTCTCTCAACGCTTCATAATTTTGATGAAAGGACCAGCGCCATATGATCTCCCTGAGGCGATCTGAAGGCTTTTTGTACAGTTTAAAACGTTTATGGAGATTAGTGACCGTGATCATTTAGATAAAATCCCGAACATCTCTTTCAAGTTTTCGAAACAGGTAGAGTGACAGCAGAAATAGTATCATTGCAGTCAGCATAAGCAGCAGCAGATTATTAAGTTCCGGCAGGCGATGAAATAAAATGACCTCCCGATAAGCACTGACCATGATAAACATAGGATTATAAGAAAACAATTTCTGCACAAACTCAGGAATAATATTAATGACATAAACAATAGGCGTACACCAGAACCAGAGCTGCATAATAACATTTACAAATTCCCGTATATCCCGGATAAAGACGCTTAAGGTGGCAAAAATAAACCCCAGAGAATACGCCAGTAGTTGCTGCAGTATAAATAACAGGGGAATTAACAGCCAATGCCAGCTAATCGGAAAATCTATTAGCCACAGAAACACTGCAAAAAAAGTCATGGATATAAAAAAGATAATGCTTTCTGTTACTAAAATATAAACCGGCAGAACTGCCAGTGAAATATTTACTTTTGCAATCAGGCCTGCCTTGTCTTTAAAGATATTGGTAATGCGTATAACACTATTGGCAAAAGCCGTCCAGGCCAGTATCCCTGCTACCAGGTAGATGCTATAGCCGTACTGGGAAAACTCTACACCAAATATGGCTAGCTTGGCGCCCATAATTTTTGAGAACACGAGGACAAAGATAAGAATATTAACCAGAGGTAAAATAAATGACCAAGCGCCGCCCAAAATAGAACCGGAATAGCGGTCAATTAAATCCTGTCGGGTAAAGTTAAGTAAAAGTGAAAGGTTCAATGCACACGTTTTCCGCTAAAAGCCAGTCCCATTAGTAAAGAAATTCCACGAAAATATTATTATCAGTCCCAGTAGCATGCCCAGGCTATTGGCAAACATATCATACCAGCAAAAGCCACTGCCCCGGAAATGATCCCAAAGCTCTTTTATCAAACCGAGGATTATAGTGCCAATAAGACTGCAATACCATCCTACAAAAGGAAGCATTAACAACAGGATAACACAGCTGTACCAAAAATGCTGGTGTTTATCCTCTTCATTGAGTTTTTTTACCCGTACTTTTTTTATCAGTACTATAGTTATTTTCCTTATGTAAGCGTTTGAAAAACCTGGATCAGGGAACGAGCTGAGTTTTCCCAGCGGTAGTTATTACTAAGTTTTTTGGCTCGTTGTTCTAAATCTTCCCGTTTTAAGCGATCTTCTAAAAGCTCTCTTAAGTGTTCCGTTATCTGATTGATGTCTTTTGGATCAACCAGTTGCGCACAGTTTGCCGCAACTTCCGGCATGGAAGCAACATTTGACGTTAGTACGGCAGTATTGCTGCACATTGCCTCGGCAATGGGCATACCATAGCCTTCATAATGTGAAACATAGGCCATAACTGTCGCTGCTGCATATAGCAGGGGAATATGCGGTTGCCTCACATAGCCCAGGATAATAATTTCCCCGGAACTTAACAAGGGCTTGATCACGTTTTGGATTTCTTCCGTATGCCAGCCCTTTGTCCCGACCAAAACCAAGGGATAGGCCTGGCGCAGTGATTGCGGCAAACGGGAAAACGCCTGCACCAGCCCTTTAATATTTTTTCTCGGTTCCAGAGTGCCAACAGACACAACAAACTGCTCAGGCAGCTGGTAGGTTTGCCTTAACTGCTGCAGTTGACTATCACTATACGGCTGACGAAATATTGGAGCTACGGCAGGCGGTACAATGGAAATTTTCTCTGCAGGGGCATTAAATACCGAGATAATTTCCTGTTTGGTAAATTCTGAAACAGCCACCAGGGCATCCGCATCTGCAATAGTATTGGGCAAATGTTTATCCAGCCATTGCAAACGGTCTGATGGATGAAAATCCGGATAGCGGATATGGGAAAGGTCATGAACCGTCGCGACTTTTGCGCCATCAAAAGGGCTAAGAATATAGTTGGGTTCCCAGTATATATGTTCTTTACATTGCTTAACTTTACCACCGATGATGGCTTGCTGCAGTTGTTGCTTGAGATATCTCGCCGCAGGAATTTTTTTGGCAAACTTTTTTAATTGTGCAATTTTATGCGATGGTGCGTTCGTCCCGGAAGCAGTGGCTTGCTCTTCATGTTCCAGCTCCTGAGCCATATTTAATAATTGCTGGCGGTTATAAAATGTATACGGCACAAAACCGTCAATGTCCTGAATACCCGGTTGTGTCAATAAGTTCAACAGCAGTTGTTGCGTGTAACGGCCAATGCCTGATAGCGGCGGGATAAGCGGTGTTGCATTAACGAGTAATT
Organism: Gammaproteobacteria bacterium; assembly: GCA_048563625.1. GTDB lineage: Bacteria > Pseudomonadota > Gammaproteobacteria > GRL18 > GRL18 > JANELJ01. The sequence goes on from JBHNNM010000075.1 coordinate 4,168, forward strand.
TCATCTTCAATCATCATTCTAACCACGTCATCCACATCGTATCGCGCCTGCCAATGCAGTTCTTTTCTGACCCTGGAAGGATCAGCATAGCTACAACGTAATTCTGTAGGGCGTAGAAATTGTTTGTTGTACACGAGATACTTATCGATATCCAGCTCAAAGTAGTCAAATGCTGTTTTTACAAAATGTCGCAGGGATACACTTCTGCCTGTAGCAATAACATAATCGTTTGCTTTATCCTGTTGCAGCATCAGCCACATTGCTTCTACATATTCAGGTGCCCAGCCCCAGTCGCGTATAATATCCAGGTTCCCCAACTGCAAGCGGTCCTGTTTTTTTTTGCTGATATTAACGACACTTTTAATAACTTTTTTAGTGACAAAACGTTCACCACGACAGGGGGATTCATGGTTAAACAAATGTCCGGTACAGGCATATATATTATAGGCTTCGCGGTAATTAGTGATTAACCAGTGAGCCGATGCCTTGGCAACGGCATAAGGACTGCGCGGTAAAAAGCATGAGGATTCATTGGCCGGATGTTCAGGTGTAGATTCACCAAAACATTCACTGGAGCCGGCATTGCACAAGCGCGTATCAAGGTTAAGGAAACGAATTGTTTCCAGCAGATTCAGGGTAGCAATATTGATACTTTCCAGGGTTTCTACCGGTTGCTCAAAAGACAGCCCAACGGAACTTTGACCGGCCAGATTATAAACCTCATCTGGACGTACACGATCAAAAACATTAAGAACACTACGAAAGTCATTAATACTCATAGCAACAAAATCTATTTGTTCCAGTAGCCCGAATCGCTTCAGATGAGTAAAGTTAGATCGTTTGGTGTCCCGGGAGGTACCAGTAACCTGATACCCTTTTTTCAATAATAATTGTGACAGGTAAGCACCATCCTGACCACTGATTCCACAAATTAATGCCTTTTTCACTTGCTGTCCTTAAGTGTGTTTCAATTTATGAGCCTTTTCTTTAAGAAAACAGTTCAATTTTAGAATAAACCTTAACTTGCTAATTGACCCAGCTGTTAAGTTCCAGTATATCACTTTCGGTAATTGTTCCGGCGGCGCTTTTTAATCTGACCTGATTTTTTATATAGTTATATTTCGCCTTCTGGTGCTCTAACTGAGCCTTTAAAAAATCAGTATCTGCGTCAAGTACGTTATTTACCGTTGCGGTACCATATTTAAATCCGGCACGCATTGATTCTGCACGCTTCTGTTCGGATTCAATACGACGACGAGTAGCCTTGATTTTTAGTACATCGGATTTCAAATTAAGATAATGTTCTCGCAGTTGCTGCTCAACCTTACGTCTGGTTTCTATTTCTGCCTGCCTGGCAATTTCCAAGCGATAGACGCTTTCACGTTTTTTTGCCGAAATACCACCGCCCAGATAAAGAGGTTGTGTGAAACTAAGGGCAATGGTGGAGGTATCCGTTACCGGACGAGGAGCATTATCATAACCGGTATCCTGGTGAGACTGTGTAAAACCCAGACTCAGGCGCGGTGCCCGCCCTGCATTTTTTACCGCGACTTCCTGTTTTGCCGCCTCTATATTACTTTTATTAGCCGCCAGTGTAGGGTTGTTTTTTAAGGCCAGTTCAACCCATTGTTCAATGGAATCATCGGGCGGTAAAAACTTCAGTTGTTCCTTTAATGGCGACAGTTTTTTTACCCGGGTACCAACAACTTCATATAGACGTTCATAGGCCACGGACAGTGCAGCCTCAGCCTCAATTTCTGTACTCAGTGCCAGATCCAGTCGGGCTTCCGCTTCATATAAGCCTGTAATAGGTGCCAACTGCCGTTCATACAAGGCTTTAAGCTGCTCAACATTTTTAGTAATAGTCTGGGTGTTTTTTCTGCTTAAGCTCAGAGCATCTTCAGCTTCCAGAACATTAAAATATAGCTCCACCACTTTAACGATGAGATCACTTTGGGCCTGTATATAGTCCTTACTGGTTTTATCTATGAGATGCTTATATTTTACATTATCACGCCAGGCCTGTAGATCAAACAGTACCTGAGTAATATTGAGCTTAGCACTTTTACCACTATAACGCTGGGTATCATAACCTGACACACGCAGTTCATTTTCGGATAATGCGCCGTTCAAAGAAGCCTGAGGATAGAGCTTTGCTTCGGCCTGCTGCTGCACTTCCTGGCTGGTTAATACATTCAGGTTGGCAGCAATGGATACGGGATCTGAACGTACAGCATTATTATAAACTTCGAGTAGATCAGCACTGAAAACCGGCGTATAAAATAACCATGCCATTGCCAGTGTTATCAGATATTGCAATAACTTTTTCATTTCTAATCTTCTATGAAAGAACGAGCTAAGCGGTTGGTAGCCGGCTGTATCAAATATTCAAACAAGGTACGTTCGCCCGTTTTTATCAAAACCTCAGCAGGCATACCCGGCAAGAGTTTCAGATCACCAAGTTTTTTATAACCCTCTGGCGTCACTCCGATTCGAGCCAGATAGTAAGGCACACCGGTATTTTCATCGGTTAGAATATCTGCGGATACGCTAAGAACCTCACCTTCAACTACAGGTGTTGTGGCGCTTTTAAATGCACTAAAACGGATTTCTGACACTAAGCCCACATGCACCTTATCAATATCAACCGGTGATACCTGTGCTTCTACAATCAGGTTTTCTCCCTGTGGTACAATTTCCAGAATAGGCTTACCCGGTGCAATTACACCACCTATGGTATGCACCGACAAGCCCAACACCATCCCCGAGTTCGGGGCAACAATATTTGTACGACTTAATCTATCCTGCAAAGCCAGACGTCTTTCCTGCAGATCATTTATCTGCATGACTGTTCCGCTTAATTGTTCTGCTACTTCCAGTTGATGCCTGTTTTCGATTTGAATGATCTCAAGTTTGGTTTCGCCCATTTTAATTTTTAAGGCCATCATTTGTGAACTATTCTGAGCTGTTTCTCCTTCCAGTTCGGCCACCCGTCGTTCCATTTCTCTCATACGAGTTTTATCCGTAAAGCCCTGTTTTAACAATACCCGAAAATCAACAATTTCTTCCTTGAATAATCTGATTTGTTTTCTATTACTTTTTTGCTGCTCTCTCAGGCCATTAATCTGTTCCTGGAGTTGCTCAATACGTTGTTTTAGTACTTCTATCTCCCCTTCTCTCGCAGTTTTTCGGGTATTAAACACCCGTTCCTGGATCCGCATCAGTTCTATGACATCGGGATCGTCAGTGTTTGCTTTAAGGTAATCATCAAATTGAATGCTTTCCCGATTGTCTCGTTCTGCTTCTAATCTTGCCGAAAGCGCAAGGGCTGCCTTGTATTGAGCTTCTATAATTTCTAATTGTGCTTTAAGCTGAGTATCATCAAGGACAATTAACAAGTCTCCTTTTTTTACCATTTGACCGTCTTTAATGGCGATTTCCTTGACAATTGCGCCTTCCAGATGCTGAATAGTTTTGCGACTGCCTTCCACAGCGACAAATCCTGGCGCATAGGCGGCACTGCCTAAGGGCGCAAATGTCGACCAACCAATGAAGAATCCAAACACCAGTATAATGGTTAAAAAACCAATTAACCTTGGCATCCTGTCATCAGTATCTACTGAACCTTCCAGATCAGCGGCACTTTGCTTGATGTTATTTTCATTTGACATCGATATCGTTCTTAAAAGGCTACTAGCTGGAAGCCGCAGGTTTCATGGAAGATGCTCCGGGTACAGCTTTTTGCGTTATCTGCGCCTGCTGTTTCATTTGTGCAAGTTTAGCCAGTACATCAGGACGAGGACCAAATAAAGATACCATGCCTTCAGCCATAACCAGAATTTTATCTACCTGGCTAATAATATTGACTTTATGGGTAATAATGATAACCGTACAACCTTGCTGCCTGAGGTTTTGCAAAGCTGCTGATAAGGCTCTTTCTCCCGCATCATCCAGGTTTGAATTGGGTTCATCCAGCACTATAAAGGCCGGATTACCATACATTGCTCTGGCTAAACCAATGCGTTGCCTTTGCCCACCCGATAATACACCACCACTTCCACCAATAACGGTATCATAGCCATCAGGCAGACGCAGAATCATTTCATGTACACCCGCAGCCTGAGCGGCCTTGATAACCTCTTCTGGTACAACCTCTCCAAATCTGGCTATATTTTCACTAATAGTACCATCAAACAACTCAATATCCTGTGGTAAATAACCTATATGACGTCCCAGTTCCATCCGGTTCCAGGTATAAATGTCAGCATTGTCTAACCGTACTTTTCCCGTGCTAGCCGGCCATAAGCCCAGAAGTGCTCGAGCCAGAGTCGATTTGCCAGCGGCACTGGGGCCGATAATTGCCAGCGATTCTCCTTTATCAATAGAGAAGTTAATACCTTTTAATATAGGCAGCCTGGCACCGGGCGGTGTAACAACAATATTCTCTACTCTTAAATACCCCTGTGGCTCAGGTAATGACATGGTTTCTTTTTCCTCAGGCACTACTTTGAGAAGATCATTTAATCGCTCATAAGCACCACGTGCCGAAACAAAACCTTTCCACGAACCTATCATCAAATCAACGGGAGACAAAGCACGTCCAAGCAATATGGAGCCGGCAATCATTAATCCCGGGCTAATTTCCTGCTGTATAACCAGGTAAGCCCCCAGCCCCAGAATCAGGGACTGGACAGTCATGCGGAAGGATTTAGAGATAGATGAAATTAAACTTGCTCGTTTACTGGCCAGCGCCTGTAAGTTGATGACCTGATTGTTCATTTTTTGCCAGCGCTGACGAATATTATCCATCATGCCCATGGATTCGATAACTTCCACGTTGCGTAAATTTTTATTCAGTAAATTATTAGAGGCAATTGAGACTTTATTAGCCTCTCCTAAAAGCCCGGAACTGGTTTTTTCATTCACTACAGCCAGCACAATCAAAATAATACTCGAACCTACTGCAACCCAACCAAACAAGGGATGAAATAGAAACATAACAGCAATATAGATGGGTAACCATGGGGCGTCAAAGAAGGCAAACAGGCCGTTACCTGTCAAAAATTGCCGTAAATTGTTCAAATCGCTGATCGGCTGTGAACTACTGGCAATGCCGCCGCTATTGAGACTATTGCGAAAAATTGCATTAAACAGGCGTTCATTCAATAGTACTGCCAGATTGCCTCCTGCCTTGACTAAAATTTGAGAACGTACCCATTCAAGGATCCCCAAAGTCAATAACATCACCACGACAATCAATGTCAATAAAAGTAAAGTAGATCCACTACGACTGGTGATCACCCGGTCATAAACCTGCAACATATAAAGAGCAGGTACCAGCATAATCACATTAATAAATAAACTGAAGAAACCGGCGATGCTAAAATAACTACGACACGATTTTAAGGCTAATTGTAAATCAGTAAACTGATTTTTCTGTTTCATTTACTCTCTCAAAGCAACAGATAA